>JANYBE010000379.1 GCA_025360945.1 Rhizobacter sp.
TTTGGTTTGCGTGCCGGGCACTGCGGCGCACACGTACAACACGTACTGGACGATGGATCTGGCGCGTTCACGCTGAGGTCGACGCCGCGATCACACCGCCGCCGAGGCAGACCTCGCCGTCATACAGCACCGCCGATTGGCCCGGCGTGACTGCCCACTGCGCTTGCTCGAAGCACAGCTCGAATGCGCCAACCGCCGCGCCGACAGCCGCGCCGGCGAACGTGCACTCCGCATCCTGCTGTCGATAGCGTGTCTTCGCCGCGAGGCCGCCACGTGTCGGTGCGTGACCGGCGATCCAGCTCGCATCGTCGGCGCCGAGGCGCTGCGACAGCAGCCACGGATGGTCGTGGCCTTGCACGATGTACAGCGTGTTCGCTCCCATGTCCTTGCGTGCAACGAACCACGGTGCGTGCTCACCCGAGCCGCGCGGCACACCGCGCTCTTTCAGCCCGCCGATGCCTATGCCTTTGCGCTGGCCCAGCGTGTAGAAACTCAGGCCGACATGTTCGCCGATGGTGCGTCCGCGGTCGTCCTTAATCGGGCCGGGCGTGTTCGCAAGGTACCGCTTCAAGAACTCGCGGAACGGCCGCTCGCCGATGAAGCAAATGCCGGTCGAGTCTTTTTTCTTCGCATTCGGCAGGCCTGCCTCGGCTGCGATGCGACGCACTTCGGTCTTGGGCACATCACCAACCGGGAACAGCGTCTTCGAGAGCTGCGCCTGGCTCAGGCGGTGCAGGAAGTAGCTCTGGTCCTTCAGCGGGTCAAGGCCCTTGAGCAGTTGAAACGAATCGCCGTGTTCGCGAACGCGCGCGTAGTGGCCCGTCGCGATCTTCTCGGCGCCGAGTCGCATTGCGTGATCGAGAAAGGCCTTGAACTTGATCTCGGCATTGCACAGCACATCGGGGTTGGGCGTGCGGCCGGCCTGGTACTCGCGCAGAAATTGGGCAAATACGCGGTCCTTGTAGTCGGCCGCGAAGTTGACATGTTCGACCTCGATGCCGATCACGTCGGCGACCGCTGCGGCGTCGACGAAATCGACATTCGACGAGCAGTACTCGCTGTCGTCGTCTTCCCAGTTCTTCATGAAGATGCCGACGACTTCATGACCTTGCTGCTTAAGCAGCCACGCGCTGACGGCCGAATCGACGCCGCCCGACAGGCCGACGACGACACGCTGGGGTTTCATGGCGCAATTTTAGGTGTCGCCCTCGCGACGCGTGTGGGCAAGGGCTTGGCCGTAAGATGATGGCGCCGGTCGAAAGACTGGCACACGTCTTCAGGGCGGGGCGAAATTCCCCACCGGCGGTAGGTGGCGCAAGCCGCGAGCCCGCGAGCGCTCTTCATCTCCCGGTGAAGAGGTCAGCAGATCTGGTGCGATGCCAGGGCCGACGGTTCAGCGCGGGGGCGGGGTGCTTGCACCTTGCCCAGGCGTCAAAGTCCGGATGAAAGAAGATGTGCTGATGTGGCTTGGCCTGCGCCCCCGGCGTGGGCGAGACCGCGTTTGCGCGCCCTGAAATGTTTTTCGTGCATTTTGCGAGGAGCGTTTCAACCATGTCTCAACTCACTTCCCAGCAAACCACGGGGCCCATGCCCCCACGCATCCGGATCGCCCTCGATGCGATCCGCCACGGCCGCGCCGTCGTGCTGCTCGACGACGACGACCGCGAGAACGAGGCCGACCTCATCGTCGCGGCCGATCGGATCACCGTGCCGATGATGGCCACGCTGATCCGCGAGTGCTCGGGCATTGTCTGCCTGTGCCTGGCCGACGAGCAGCTGCAACGGCTCGCACTGCCGCCAATGGTGGCGCGCAACGAGAGCCGCTACGGCACGGCGTTCACGGTCTCGATCGAGGCGCGAGGGGGCGTGACCACCGGCGTCAGTGCGGCCGATCGCGTCGCCACGATCCGTGCCGCGATCGCGCGCGACGCGCGCCCCGACGTCCTCGTCAGCCCCGGCCACGTGTTCCCGTTGCGCGCCGCACCTGGCGGCGTCCTCGAGCGCCGTGGCCACACCGAGGGCGCGGTCGAACTGGCGCGCCTGGCCGGTCTGCAACCGGCCGCGGTGCTGTGCGAACTGATGAACGAGGACGGCAGCATGATGCGCGGCGAAGCGCTCGTCGCGTTCTCGCGCGCGCGTGGCTATCCAATGCTCACGATCGCCGAGCTCGTGTCGTATCGGCGCGAACAGGAGGTCCAGACGGCTTGACCGTTCAGCCGTGCTTGTCGACCAGCCGCACGACCGTGCTCCATGCGCGTGTGGTGGCTGGCAGGCCCAGCAGTTTTTCCAGGAACGCGTTCGGACTGCCCGGGCTGCGCCCGATCCGTCGCGACACGCTGAGGGCCGCGTCGGCGCGGAGATGGATCAACTCGACGTCACCGCGCGTCGAGCTGCGTGGTGCCTGCGGTGGCATCGTGGCGCCAGCGTGCAAAAAGGTCACGCAGCACTCGTGGACGCTGTCGCGGTCGACCCGTTTGAACGGGTCGGCCGCGACCATCTCGGCCAGGTTCTCGACGCAACGTAGAAAGACGGGTTCCGCGAGCCCGCACTCCAGCCGCAGTGCCTGGCAGGCAGCAGCGACCACTTTGCGCGACCACGCATCCGTGCGGGTTGCGAACACCATCGTGCCATTGACGAGGAACGACTCGGCCGAGTCGGCGCCTGCAGCCATGAACGCGGCTTCGAACTGCGTCCGGGTCGGGCAGTTCGCG
>JANYBE010000409.1 GCA_025360945.1 Rhizobacter sp.
CGCGATGTCGGCGAGGCGCGAGAACGCAGGCTTGAAGCCCGAGTGGTCGTAGCCCGGTCCGCCATGCAGCAGGACCAACGTCGGCTTCTCGCGCATCGACAGTCCGTCGGGCACGAGGGCGGCGCCTTCGACATCGACGAACAGGCGCACTCCGGGTTCGATGTGGATGAGCATCAGGCGATTGTCTGTGGGGCGCCGGGCGCGCGTGCGTTCGCACGCGGCAGCACGAAGCTGAGCATGGCTGCGAGTGCTGCAAACAGCGCGCCGCAAACGAACGCTAGCTGATACCCGCCACGCATCGCCACCGGCACGGCCGCACCCGCGGCCACAAGTGCCCCGGTGCGCGCCGCCGCGCCACTCGCGAGCACCGCGAGCCCGAGCGCACCACCCATGAATGCGGTGTTGAACGCCCGAGGCCAGTCCCGACTCGCTCGGCGCGACATCGCTCATGGCCGCGAGCAGCACTGGATTCAGCGCGACGCCTGCGCCCAGGCCGAGCAGCAGCATGCCTGGCAGCACATCGGGCATGAAATGCCCGTCGACCGGGGCGCGTGCAAATATCGCAAGACCCAGCGCGGCGAGCAACAAGCCCGCCGCGAGTGGCCCGCGTATGCCGAAGCGCATTACGAGCTTGGCTGACGAGCCCAGCGAGAGTGCCGCCATGATCAGGTTCGACGGCAGGAACGCCAGTCCGACCTGCATCGCGCTGTAGTAGTGCGCCTCGGCGTCGGCGGTCAGCAACGGCGCGAAGCCTTAAAACGACGGCTTCACACAGGTGCAGTTGTCGGCGCCGGTCAGCGTCGCATCGCCGATTTGCAGGCTCAGTTGCATCACCTTGTTGTCGGACGCCGGCGCGACCATGCTGGGCGGCTGGGGCTCGGGACCGCCGACATAGCGCACCAGCGTTATGACTTTGGCGATGAGCGCCCCCGGAATAACTCGGCGGCCTCTTCAGCCCGGTTGTTGAATCAGAGGTAGGGTGTTGATCGCAAGGCGTGTCCTTGCAATCCAGGCCACAACCACAACAATAGCAAACTCAGGCGGGATAGAGGGCCCCGAGCACGCGCGGTCCGGCCGCGCCAGTGACGGCGCTCAGATTGCCGGGTTCGCGTTGGCAGAAGGCGCGCGCTAGCCATGCGAAGGCGCAAGCCTCGACTAGCATCGCCGGCAGGCCGCGGGTGTCTGTGCGATCCACCCGGGAGGCAGGCAATCGTGCGGCGAGGCGCAGCATCAGGTGATCATTCAGCGCGCCGCCGCCGCAGACCAGCAACTCGCCCGCCTCGGGCGAGTGGCAAAGCGCGTCGTTAGTGCATGCGGTGGCGGTGAGTTCGGCGAGCGTGGCCTGAATGTCCTCGGGCCGAAGTGCCAGTGAGCGGTGTCTCAGCTGTGCGCTCAGCCACGCCGGATTGAACAGATCGCGACCGGTGCTTTTGGGCGCTGGCAGCGCGAAATATGGATCGGCGAGCATCTGCGCGAGCAGCGCCGCATCGACTTGGCCCGATGCAGCCCAGGCGCCGGCCGTGTCGTAGGGTTGACCGGTGTGGAGTTGGCACCAGTGGTCCATCAGCAGGTTGCCGGGGCCGCAATCAAAGCCGATCGTGCGGCCGTCGGCATGCAACACGGTGAGGTTGGCAATGCCGCCAATGTTCAGCACCGCGACGCTTTCACCCGGACGGGCGAACACGGCACGATGAAACGCCGGCACCAGCGGCGCGCCCTGGCCGCGCGCGGCCACATCGCGGCTGCGCAGATCGGCAACGACGGCAATGCCGCTCAATTCGGCTAGCAGCGCGGGGCTGTTCAGCTGGATCGTGTAGCCGGTGCCGTCGAACGCGCCGGGGCGATGGCGCACGGTCTGGCCATGCGCACCGATCGCGCGTACTTGCCCGGCGGCTGCGCCGCTGCTGGCCAGCAGCGCGGCGACCGCGTGCGCACACGTGCGAACAAGCGCATTCGCTGCCAGTGCGGCCCGATGCAACTCGTTGGCGCCCGCTGTGTTGAGTGCCAGCATCTCGGCTGCGAGTGCGGGCTCGAACGGCCGGTGCGCGTGCGCGAGCACATCCAGGGTGTGGCCAGCGAAGTCGACCAGTACCGCATCGACACCGTCAAGCGAGGTGCCCGACATCACGCCGATGTAGAGATCGTTCATCGCGCCATTGTGGCCGCCAACGAGAAGGACCCGCAACGCGGGTCCGCTCCCGTCTTCAGCACCCCGAGCTACTCTGCGTAAGCACTCGAGCGCAACATGCTGTCGGCCACACCGAGCTGGCCCTTCACCGTCTGCGCGAGTTGGGCGAACTCCGCCTTCGCCGCGGCCGACAGCTCCACGGTCTCGGCCGAGCGTGCCATGATCATCGGGTCTTCCTGCACACCATTCACCTTGACCTCGAAGTGCAAATGCGGCCCGGTCGCCCAGCCGGTCATGCCGACCGCGCCGATGTGCTGGCCTTGCTCAACGTGCGCTCCGCGCTTCACGTCGATGCGGCTCATGTGGGCGTAGACGGTCGAGCGCTGCGCGCTGTGCTTTACCTCGACGACATTGCCGTAGCCGTTCTGCCAGCCGGCGAACGCGACGGTACCGTCGCCGACCGCGCGGATCGCCGTGCCAGTGGGCGCACCGTAGTCCACGCCCTTGTGCTGCTTCCAGCTGTTCAGGATCGGGTGCATGCGCATCGCGAAGCCTGAGGTCACGCGCGAGAACTCCAGCGGGCTGGCGAGGAACGCGCGCTTCTTGCTCTTGCCGTCCAGGCCATAGTAGCCGCCCTTGTTCTGCGTGTCCTTGAACCACATCGCCGCGTAGCTTCGGCCGCTGTTGACGAACTCGGCGGCGAGCACTCGGCCGGCGTTCGAAGCGCCCCACGTGATGGGCTCGCCATCGGCCGTCAGCGCTTCGTAGACGACCGAGAAGGTGTCGCCATTGCGCAGCTGGCGGTGGAAGTCGACGTCGGTCGCGAACACTTCGGTCAGCTGCGTGGCGATCGAATCGGGGATGCGCGCGTCGTCGGTCGCGGCAAACAGCGACGAACGAATCGTGCCGCTGCCCATGCGTACCTGCGCGGCCAGCGGCGCGGTCCTCACCGATGCGACCAGGCTGCCGGCGACGCGCTCCACACGCAAGCGCGTGAAATGCGTGCCAAGCTGCTCGGCGCTGGCTGGCGCGTAGCGGGCGATCAGCTCGGTCAGCTTGCCGTTCTCGTCGGTCTGCACGCGAACCATCTTGCCGCCGCGCCCGCTCAGCAACTGACGTGCGGTCGGGTCGAGGCGCAGAAACAGCGCGGCTGTGGCGTCACTGACGTTCAGCCGCTTGAGCAGGCTGTCGGCGGTGTCGGTCGAACGCGTCAGGTCTGTCCGGTACAGCTGCAATTCGTGCTCGGCGAGTGCATCCAGTTGTGACTGAATGCCCTCAGGAGTGACAGTTTCCGTCACGAGATGCTGCGGCAAATTGGCCGGATCGAAAGCCAGCGGCGAAACGCCGAAGGCAGTCACGCCGAAGCCGGCCAGCGCCAGCATCACCGCGGCCGACAGGCTACGCGGGTGAGCGGCGACAAAGCGTCCGGTATGCGCAGTGGCGGTGGCCAGAGCGCGATCAATGGTGTTGGTTGAAAACAATTCTGTCCGGGAGCCCAACGTGGCTCTTGTTGCGAGTGCGGGCGTCTTGTGGCCCGTACTTCTGTGTCTATCCCTCTGCGGCCCGAAGGCCTCCACTAGAATCGCGGTGCTCTTCTCTTTCGATCCGCAGCCTGGTTCGGGTCGCATCCAATTGAGCGTGTGCAGGCCCCGAAGCGCCGCGCAGTATACCCAGCCCACCGGGCGAAAATTCCCGGAAATGACCCGTATGTCCGTGACCTTTACTCAAGCTTCACAAGCCCCGCATCCGGTGACCGATCGCGTTTGCGAGGCGATGACGATCTCGCTGCGCGGCTGCGACGAACTGTTACCGCAAACTGACTGGCTGGCCAAGCTTGCACGTTCAGAAGCAACCGGCGTGCCACTGCGCGTCAAGCTCGGGCTGGACCCGACCGCGCCCGATCTGCACCTGGGTCACACGGTCGTGCTGAACAAGATGCGCCAGCTCCAGGATCTGGGTCACACGGTGATCTTTCTGGTCGGCGATTTCACTTCGATGATCGGCGACCCGTCGGGGCGCAACATGACGCGTCCGCCGCTCAGCCGCGAGCAGATCGAGGCGAATGCGCAGACCTACTTTAACCAGGCCAAGCTGGTGCTGGATGAGAGCAAGACCGAGGTTCGCTTCAACTCCGAATGGAGCGACCCGCTCGGTGCGCGCGGCATGATCCAGCTTGCCTCGCGCTATACGGTGGCGCGAATGATGGAGCGCAACGACTTTCATGACCGCTTCAAGGCCGGCACGCCGATCAGCGTCCACGAATTCTTGTACCCGCTGATGCAGGGCTACGACTCGGTGGCGCTCAAGAGCGATCTCGAACTCGGTGGCACTGACCAGAAGTTCAACCTGCTGGTCGGCCGCGCGCTCCAAAGCGAGTACGGCCAGGAGCCGCAGTGCATCTTGACGATGCCGCTGCTCGAGGGGCTGGACGGTGTCGAAAAGATGTCCAAGAGCAAGTGCAACTTCATTGCGATCACCGAGGCGCCGAACGCCATGTTTGCGAAGCTGCTGTCGATCGACGACACCATGATGTGGAAGTACTTCACGTTGCTGAGCTTCCGGCCCGAGGCCGAGATCGCGGCGCTCAGGCGCGAGGTCGAAGGCGGGCGCAACCCGAAGGATGCGAAGGTGCTACTGGCCAAGGAGATCACGGCGCGCTTTCACAACGCGACCGCGGCCGAGGCGGCCGAGGCCGATTTCAACCTCCGTGCGCGCGGCGGCGTGCCGCAACAGATCGACGCCATCACGCTCTCCGGGGCGCCGCTCGGCATCGGTGCGGTGCTGAAACAGGCTAATCTCGCGGCATCGACCGGAGAGGCTTTGCGCCTGGTCGACGGCAACGGCGTGCGAGTCGATGGCTCGGTCGTCAGCGACCGCGGCTTGAAGCTCTCGGCCGGGATCTACGTAGTGCAGGTGGGTAAGCGCAAGTTCGCGCGGGTGACCTTGGAGTGATCCAGCATGTTTCGGCGAAGCCTTCTCGCAGTGGCGGCCTCGATGCTGGTGGTGGTGACCCATGCCGCACCGCCACCGCATGAGCAGAGCCGCATCGAGCGACTCATCCGCTTCGTCGAATCGCAGAAAGACATGAAGTTCATCCGCAACGGGAGCGAATACAGCTGCGCCGAGGCGGCTAAATTCCTGCGTGGCAAGCTCGAGTCCATGGGGGGTGAGGTCACGACCGCACGTGAATTCATCGAGCGCATCGCCAGCAAGTCCAGCATGAGCGGCCAGCCCTACCACGTGAAGTTTGCCGATGGCAGGCTGATCCCGGCGGCGCAGTTTCTCGCCGACGAGCTCAAACGCATGGACGCGCGTCCCTCCTGATCTCGCGTGCAGGTCAAGACCCTTCTCAAGCTGTCAATCGCGGCGGCCATCGCGACCATCGCGATGAAGTCCGCCGCGTGGTGGGTCACCGACTCGGTGGGCCTGCTGTCCGACGCGATGGAGTCGTTCGTCAACCTCGCGTCGGCTCTTTTCGCGATTGCGATGGTGACGATCGCACAGCGCCCGGCCGACGAAGATCACCCGTTCGGCCACACCAAGGCCGAGTACTTCTCGAGCGGGTTCGAAGGCTTGCTGATCGTCGGCGCAGCAGCGGGCATCATTTGGGCCGCCGTACACCGCTTCACCGAACCGCAGCCCTTGCAATCGCTGGGCTGGGGCATCGCGCTCGCAGTGGTCAGCTCGGCGCTGAACTGGCTGCTGGCGTGGCGCATGATGGCCGCTTCGCGCGAGCACCGCTCAATCGTACTCGAGGCCGACGCACGGCATCTGTACACCGACGTGTGGACCTCAGCCGGCGTGGTCGTCGGTTTGGTGCTGGTGCATCTCACCGGCTGGCTCTGGCTGGATCCGGTGCTGGCCATCGGCGTCGCGCTGAACATCCTGCGTGAGGGCGCGCATCTGGCGTGGCGCTCTGTCGACGGGCTGATGGACAGCGCCGTCGAGCCCGAAGTTCGGGCCCAGATCGATCGCGCGCTGGCACAGTTCGCGCACCACACGATCCGCTTCGATCACCTGGTGACGCGCCGAGCCGGCCAGCGTCGTTTCGTCGACCTGCACATGCACATGCCGGCGAGCTGGACGCTGGGGCGCGCTGCCGCGCTGCGCACCAGCGTCGAACAGGCGCTGATGAGCGAGGTGCCGGGATTGCGGGCGTCGATCCAGCTGCTGCCGTCGGATGTGGAGGCGCACTTCAACGACGTCGAGGACACGCCGTGATCGCCATCGCGCAGCGCGTCTCGTTTGCGAGCGTGAGCGTTGCGGGCGTCAGCGTCGGCGCGATCGAGCAAGGCCTGCTGGTGCTGGCCTGCGCCGAGCCGCGGGACACCGAGGCCATCGCCGACAAACTCGTCCACAAGCTGCTGAAGCTGCGCATCTTCGCCGACGAGCAGGGCAAGATGAACCGTAGCGTCGTCGACGTGCGCGGCGGTTTGCTGATCGTCAGCCAGTTCACGCTCGCGGCCGATGTCTCGGGTGGCAACCGACCGAGCTTCACCGGCGCGGCCGGGCCGGAACTGGGGCGCGCGCTGTACGAGCGGCTGCTTGCGACAGCGCGTGCACTGCACCCGATCGTCGCGAGCGGCAAATTCGGTGCCGACATGCAGATCAACCTCGTCAACGACGGGCCGGTGACGATCCCGATCACCTTGCGCGACTAGGCGCACGCCCAAGGCTGCACAGGATTGATTGTTTTTAACCTAATTTCGGCACTGCTGGATTTAGGTTGATTGGTCTCGCATGGCGTGGCACATTGGCCGCTGCCAGAGTCGGCGATCACTCAACACATCCATTCAGGAGGGCGCAGGTGTTGGGCGACGCCGGTGGCGCGCTCTATGTGATCTCGAGCGGCAAGGCCGGCTTCGATGTCTCGGCCGGCTTCGCGTCCAACGGCTTCGGGGAGCACTCACCGGGCAGGTACTCGATGCTCGCCGCGCTGGTGTGCGAGGTCGTGATGACGATGATGTTCCTGATCGTGATCCTCCCAGCGCCACCGATAAACGCGCACCGGCCGGCTTCGCGCAGATCGCGATCGGCCTGCGCCTGACGCTGATCCATTTGATCAGCATCCCCGTCACAAACACCTCGGTGAACTCCGAGGCGCAGCGCCGGCCTCGCGCTCTGTTCGTCGGCGGCCGGGCGATCGAGCAGCTGTGGCTGTTCTGGGTCGCAGCCGTCGTCGGCGCGCTGCCCCACAGGGCTTGCGTATCGCGGGTTCGTGCAGTCCGACTGAACTACCGATAGCTGCGAACGTCGGCAATCACCTTGCCGTCGTTGGGCAGGCTGCCTGGTGCGCACACGGTCACGTCGGCGCGCAGCTTGGTGACGTCGCGCACGCTGTCGGCGACGCGCGCCGCCAGGCCGATGGGCGAGCCGGCGACTTCGATGTGCAGCGCCATCGAGTCGTTTGCCATCTCGCCGCTTACGATCAGTCGCGCCTTTCGCACCTCGGGGTGGCGGCGCGCGATCTCGGCGACCTGGGCGGGGTGCACGAACATGCCGCGCACCTTAGCGGTCTGATCCGCGCGGCCCATCCAGCCCTTGATGCGGGTGTTGGTGCGGCCGCTCGGGCACTGGCCCGCGAGCACCGCCGAGAGGTCGCCGGTACCGAAGCGGATCAGCGGGTAGCCGGGGTTCAGCGTCGTCACGACGACTTCGCCGACCTCGCCATCGGGCACCGGTTCGCCGGTGCCGGGCCGCACGATCTCCACGATCACGCCTTCGTCGATCACCAACCCTTCGCGCGCCGAGGTCTCGTACGCGACGAGTCCGAGGTCGGCTGTGCCATAGCTTTGATACGCACCGATGCCGCGCGAGAGCAGCCAGTCGCGCAGCGACGGCGGAAAGGCCTCGCCTCCGACCGACGCCTTCGTCAGCGACGGCAGCGCGACGCCGAGTTCGTCGGCCTTTTCGAGAATGATCTTCAGAAAGCTCGGCGTGCCGATGTAGGCCGAGGGCTTCAACGCGGCCATCGCTTGCACCTGCTGTTCGGTCTGGCCAGTACCGCCCGGAAACACGGTGCAGCCAAGCGCGAACGCGCCGCTTTCCATCATCGCGCCGGCGGGCGTGAAGTGATAGCTGAACGTGTTGTGCGCGAGGTCACCCGCGCGCAGCCCGGCCGCGAACAGCGCGCGCGCCATGCGCCAATAGTCGGAGCCACTCCCTTCGGGCTCGTAGATCGGCCCGGGCGACGCGAACACGCGCAGCGCGCGCTGCGGTGCGGCGCCCCAGCCCAGGGCCGAGAAGCCGCCGAATACGTCAGATGCGTTTGACGCGCGCTGCTGCTCGAGCAGCTCGTGCTTGCGGATCACCGGGAGCTGAGCCAGCGCGCCGCGACTCGCGACCCGTGCCGCGTCGATATCGCGCAAGCTGGCCGCGAACGCACGCGCATGCGTCTTCGCGTGCGCGACCTGCGCGGCGAGCGCTGCCATGAGTGCCGCTTCGCGCTGCTCCGGCGCACGCCGCTCGAGCGTGTCGAAGTAGACGTTCATTCCTCGTCGCCGCGATCGGCGCGGCGCTTCGCATCGTCGAGCAGCTTGCGCTGGCCGACCGGTGTGTCGACGGCGTAGCGGTCGAAGCCGCCGCGCGAGCGTTTTAGATCGCCGAACAGCGCGCCTGCGTCGTCGTGGAAGTGCAGGAACGCGCTGCCCTTCAGGTAGAAGATGCCGGGCTTCATCTCTTTGAGCCCCGGGATGGAGCGCAGCTGGCGCAGCAGCGGCAGCAGGCGCTTTAGGACTTCGTCGTCGGCGTGTGCCATGCGTGTCTCCTCTTCAGGCGAGCCAGCGCTTGCGGCGCCGATAGCTCTTCACATCCCGAAAGCTCTTGCGGTCGCCACCGCCTACGCCGAGATAGAACTCCTTCACGTCCTCGTTCTCGCGCAGTGCGGCGGCCGCACCGTCCATCACGATGCGGCCGTTCTCGAGGATGTAGCCGTAGTCGGCATAGCGCAGCGCCATGTTGGTGTTCTGCTCGGCGAGCAGAAAGGTCACGCCTTCGCGGGTGTTCAGATCCTTGACGATCTCGAACACCTCCTCGACGATCTGTGGCGCCAGCCCCATCGACGGCTCGTCGAGCAGCACCATCTTCGGGTTCGCCATCAGCGCGCGGCCGATCGCGCACATCTGCTGCTCGCCGCCCGAGGTGTACGCGGCCTGCGAGCCGCGCCGCACCTTGAGGCGCGGGAAGTAGTTGTAGACCTTCTCGAGCGTGGAGGCGACCGCAGCCCTGCTGTCCTTGCGCGTGTAGGCGCCAGTCATCAGGTTGTCCTCGATCGTCAGGTGCGCGAAGCAGTGGCGGCCCTCCATCACCTGAATCACGCCGCGCTCCACCATGTCGGAGGTGGAGAGCGCTTCGATGCGCTCGCCGCGCAGCTCGATGCTGCCTTTGGTCACCGCGCCGCGCTCGCCGGCAAGCAGGTTGCTGACGGCCCGCAGCGTTGTCGTCTTGCCCGCGCCGTTGCCGCCCATCAGCGCGACGATGCGCCCCTCGGGCACCTGCAGCGAGACGCCCTTGAGCACAAGGATCACATGGTTGTAGATCACCTCGATGCCGTTGACGTTCAACAGGACGTTCGTCGCGCTCATTGCATCATCCTCAGGACTGGCAATCCTCTGGGGTGCGGCGCGTGAGCTTCTTCTCGCTCGCGTACTTGTCCGCCGCCACCTTCACCATCGGCTTGATGATCTGCTCGTCAGCCTGCAGCCAGTCGGAGCTGAAGTTCCACTTTGCGCCGTCCCAGGTGTGCACGCGTGCCCAGGTCGAGCCCATGTGGTCCTGGCACGAGGTCGACAGCGGCCGCATCACGCCCGAGAAGCCGAGCGCGTCGAGCCGCTTCTGGTCGAGCGCGAGGTTCTCCAGGCCCCAGCGCACCTGGTCGCCGGTCATGACCTTGCCCTTGCCGAAACGCTCCTGCGCGCGCCGTACGGCCTCGACGCCTAGCATCTGAATGATCACGCCGCGGGTGTACAGCACCGTGCCGACTTCATCCTTCGGCCCGGTTCCTTGGCCCTTGTCGTGCACGTATTTCAGGATGTCCTGGATCACCTTCGGGCTCGTGCCCGATGTGTTCAGGTTCAGCGCGTTGTAGCCCTTTGCACCTTCGCCGACGTCCTTCACATCGGGTTCGGCGCCCGACCACCACACGCCGTACATCTTGTCGCGCGGATAGCCGGTCGCCTGCGCTTCCTTCAGTGCGGTCGAGTTCATCACGCCCCATCCCCACAGCAGCACGTAGTCGGGCTTGCTCTGCCGTACCTGCAGCCAAGCCGACTTCTGCTCCACTCCCGGCGCGGTGACCGGGATTTTGATCAGTTCGAAGCCGTGCATTTTGGCGCGCTCTTCGAGCAGCGGGATTGGCTCCTTGCCGAACGGGCTGTCGTGGTACACGAGCGCAATCTTCTTGCCCTTGAGCTTGTCCAGGCTCCCTTCCTTCTTGCCGATGTGCTGGATCAGCATGTCGGCGGCGGTCCAGTAGCTGCCCATTAGCGGGAAGTTCCACTTGAACACGTTGCCGTCCTGCGAGGCCGACAGGCCGTAGCCCAGCGTGATCAGCGGGATGTGGTCGGTCGCGACCTTGTCCGTCAGCGCGAAAGTGATGCCGGTGGCCTGCGGATCGATCAGCGTCACGCCGGGCCGGTTCTTCAGTCGTTCGTAGCACTCCACACCCTTGTCGGTGGCATAGCCGGTTTCGCATTCCTCAAACGTGAGCTTCACGCCGTTGATGCCGCCGTCACGCGCGTTGATCATCTTGATGTAGTCCTGCTTTCCATTGGCCCAAGGCGTGCCGTTCGGTGCATAGGCGCCGGTGCGGTAGGCGAGTAGCGGGAAGAACTGCTCCTTGGCCTGCGCGAACGCACCGCTGGCCGCGGCCATCAGCGTTGCGCCTAGAGCGAGAGACTTCGCGAGAGACTTCAGGTGGTGCATGTCTGCCTCCAAGAGGGGTTGGTGGTAAGCGGGTGTCGCTCGGCGGCGATTCAATTCGATGTCAATGAGGGAAGGGCCAGAGCCGCAACTTTTCTTTGGCGGTGGACCACAAGCGCGCGATGCCGTGCGGCTCGACGATCAGGAAGAACACGATCAGCGCGCCGAAGATCATGAAGGTAAGGTGCGAGGCCGTCGCGGTGTCGATCGGGATGCCGAACCAGTACGGGAGCCCGTCGAGGACGATCGGCAGCACGACGATGAAGGCTGCGCCGAAGAAGCTGCCCATGATCGAGCCGAGGCCGCCGATGATCACCATGAACAGCAGCTGGAAGGAGCGATCGATGTTGAACGCCGCCGGCTCCCACGACCCTAGGTGCACGAAGCCCCATAGACCACCTGCGACGCCGACGATGAACGAGCTCACGGCGAACGCCGTGAGCTTGGCATAGACGGGTCGAATGCCGATCACCGCGGCGGCCACGTCCATGTCGCGGATCGCCATCCACTCGCGGCCGATCGCGCCGCGCACCAGGTTCTTCGCCAGCAGCGCGAACACCGCGAGCACGAGCGTTGCGAACAGGTACCTCTGCACGGGCGATTCGATCGGCAGCCCGAGCACGTTCAGGCCTGCGACGCTGACCGACCCCGACGACGAACCGTTCGTCACCCATGCCAGGCGCAGGCAAGCCCAGTCGACGAAAAACTGCGCGGCGAGCGTTGCGACCGCGAGGTACAGCCCCTTGATGCGCAGCGACGGAACGCCGAATAGCACGCCGACGACCGTGCTCGCGATGCCACCCAGCAGCAGCGACGCGAGCAGCGGCATGCCCTCGATGCGCACATGGAAGTTGTACGCTGTATAGGCTCCGACTGCCATGAACGCGCCATGGCCGAGCGAGATCTGGCCGCAGTAGCCGACCAGGATGTTTAGCCCCATTGCGGCGAGCGACAGGATTACGAACGGAATCAGAATGGCCGTCAGCAAATACGGCGAGGCGACCAGCGGAACGATCACGAAGGCCAGCACCAGCAGCGCGGCGATCGCGATGCGGTCCTGCAGAATCGGGAATATCTGCTGGTCGGTCCTGTAGCTGGCCTTGAACTGGCCGTTTTCTCGGTACAGCATGGTCAGACGCGATCGATGATCTTCTCGCCGAACAGCCCTTGCGGCCGAACGAGCAGAAACACCAGCGCCAGCACGTACGCGAACCAGATCTCGATCCCGCCACCGAACATCGGCCCGATATAGATCTCCGACAGCTTCTCGCCGACTCCGATGATCAGCCCACCGATGATCGCCCCCGGCACCGAGGTCAATCCGCCGAGGATCACGACCGGCAGCGCCTTCAGCGCGACCAGCGAGAGCGAGAACTGCACGCCGAGCTTGCTGCCCCAGATCACGCCGGCGACGAGCGCGACGAAACCGGCGACCGACCAAACGATAATCCAGATGCGCCCGAGCGGGATGCCGATCGACTGCGCGGCCTGGTGGTCGTCGGCGACCGCGCGCAGCGCACGGCCGGTCGCGGTCTTCTGGAAGAACAGCGCGAGCAGCGCGACCAGCACCGCGGCGATCGCAGCCGCGTACAGGTCTTCCTTGTTGATCAGCACGCCGCCCTCGAACAGGCGCTCGAACACCAGGATTGGATCCTTGGGCATGCCGACATCGATCTTGTAGATGCCGGAGCCGAACAGCGTCTGGCCGAAACCTTCGAGGAAGTAGGTAATGCCCAGCGTGGCCATCAGCAGCGTGATGTGTTCCTGGTTCACGAGGTGGCGCAGCACCAGGCGCTCGATGACCCAAGCCACCGCGATCATCACCAGAATCGCCGCCGCGAACGCGAGCACGTTGGCGAGGATCTTGTTGTCGAAGCCGAGCCACTTCGGGATCCACTCGTAAAAGCGCGCCATCGCCATCGCCGCGAACAGCACCATCGCACCCTGCGCGAAGTTGAAGACGCCGCTGGCCTTGTAAATCAGCACGAAACCGAGCGCGATCAGCGAATACAGCATGCCGACCATCAGGCCGCCGAATAGGGTTTCGAGGAAGAAGCCCATCAGTGAGATGTCCCGAGGTAGGCGCTGATGACGTCGGCGTTGTTGCGCACTTCGTCCGGCGTGCCGTCGCCGATCTTCCTGCCGTAGTCGAGCACGACGACGCGGTCCGAAATGTCCATCACCACGCCCATGTCGTGTTCGATCAGCACTATGGTCGTGCCGAACTCGTCATTCACGTCGAGGATGAAGCGGCTCATGTCCTGCTTCTCCTCGACGTTCATGCCGGCCATCGGCTCGTCGAGCAGCAGCACCTGCGGCTCCATCGCGAGCGCTCGGCCGAGGTCGACGCGCTTTTGCAAGCCATACGGCATGCGCCCGACCGGCGTCTTGCGGTAGGGTTGGATCTCGAGGAAGTCGATGATGCGCTCGACGAACAGCCGCTGCGCGGCCTCTTCGCGTTGCGCCGGGCCGATGCGAAGCGCCTGCATGAAGAGGTTGCTCTTCATCTTCAGGTTGCGTCCGGTCATGATGTTGTCGAGCACGCTCATGCCCTTGAACAGCGCGAGGTTCTGGAACGTGCGCGCCACGCCCATCTCGGCCACCTGGCGCGAATTCATGTGCTTGAACGCTTGCCCACGCAGCGCGATCGTGCCCTTCTGCGGCTGGTAGACGCCGTTGATGCAGTTCAGCATCGAACTCTTGCCGGCGCCGTTGGGACCGATGATGGCGCGGATCTCGTGCTCGCGGACATCGAAGCTGATGTCGGTAAGCGCCTTCACGCCACCGAACGCGAGCGAGATATTGCTCACTTCGAGAATGACCTCGCCGATCTTTCTCATGCCGCCTTCCCGACCGCGGCGAAGGTCTTCGCATCGCTTATCTTCAGATCGGCCGAGACCATGCCGCTGCGGCCGTCCTCGAACTTGACCTGCGTCTCGATGTATTGGCTTGTCTTGCCCCCATACAGCGCGTCGACCAGCACCTGGTAGCGCTCGGCGATGAAGCCGCGCCGCACCTTGCGCGTGCGCGTGAGCTCGCCATCGTCGGCGTCGAGCTCCTTGTGCAGGATCAGGAAGCGGCTGATCTGGCTGCCCGCGAGCATCGCGTCGGCCGCGAGGTCGGCGTTGACCTTCTCGACGCAGTCGCGGATCAGCGCGTAGACCTCGGGCTTTTGCGCCAGGTCGGTGTAGCCGGCATATGGCAGGCTGCGCTTTTCGGCCCAATTGGCGACCGCTTCCATGTCGATATTGATGAACGCGCAGACCTTCTCGCGCTTGTCGCCGAAGGCCACCGCTTCCTTGATGAACGCAAAGAACTTCAGCTTGTTCTCGACGTACTTGGGCGCGAACATCGCCATATCGAACGCGCCGCCCATCAGCCGGCCGACGTCTTTCGCGCGATCGATGATCTTCAGGTGGCCAGCGGCGTCGAGGAAGCCGGCGTCGCCGGTGTGGTACCAGCCATCGTGCGTCAGCACCTCGGCGGTCGCGGTCGGGTTCCTGTAGTACTCGCGCAGCAGGCCCTTCGATTTGACGAGTACTTCGCCCGAGTCGCTTAACCTGATCTCAACGCCAGCAATCGGCACACCGACGGTGTCGGCGCG
>JANYBE010000428.1 GCA_025360945.1 Rhizobacter sp.
ACCTCGACGAAGCGCTGGCGGTCACGTTGATTGAAGGAGAGATCACGCTGCAGGCCGCCCGCGCTGGCCGCTCGGACGGGCTGGCGCCCGCGAGGCCGGTTTCGATGCAGCCGGGCGAGCGTGTTCGGCTGACCAGGGCACCCGGCAGCTCTGAGGATGCTGCAGTGGCGCAGGTGGATCGACCGCGCATCGAATCGCTGGTGGCATGGAAGCACAGCGAGGCGATGTTTGACGGTACCCCGCTGATTGAAGCGATCGTCGAACTGAATCGGTACAACCGAACGCCGATCGTGTTAATCGGCGGCACCGCGCTCGCGAGCCTCCGGGTCAGTGGCGTCTACCGCACGGGAGACACCGCGGGCTTTGCGCGCGATGTGGCTGCGCTGCACGGCCTGGTCGTGCGAGAGCGCAATGGACGTTTGGAATTGACAGCCACTCAGTAGGAGAAGCACTAGCGGAATTCATCTCGACAGCCACGTCATCTCGTTGTCATCAACTCGATAACAAGAGAAAGGCCACGAGATGCCCCTGAACTTCATCGGCAGGCGGTTGCGCGAAAACCCCATCCGCGGTGTCGCTCTGATTGCGTTGCTTGTCTGTCACGGCCTCGTTCTGGCGGCGGATCAGGCCCCCGCTGCACGGTACCAAATCGATCAGCCATCCCAGCCCTTGTCCGAATCGCTGCGATCGATCGCCAGGCAGACCGGCATTTCGGTACTTTTCGATCCTGGCACGGTCAGTGGACGCATGTCTCACGCCGTCTCCGGGCAGCTGTCGGCAGCCGAGGCCATTGCGCGGGCACTGGACGGCACGGGCCTCTCAGCCGAGGTCATGAGCGACAAGTCGATCGTGGTCAAGCCTGCGGCGTCTGCCCCCATCACCCAAACTCCGGGACGTAGCATCCTGGCTGCGCTCGATCCCCCTGGCAGGGTGGGCGATTCCTCCGACGGTGCTCCAGTTCGGCTCGCACAGGCACCTGCGCAAGGCGAGACCGAGCCGGCGACGACCACCTCGGCCAATGCGGGCGCTGCGCCGCAGCAGCTGACGGCGGTCGAGATCACCGGGTCTCGTCTGAGGCGCATCGACGCAGATGGCCCAGTGCCTGTCAACGTCTACACGCGAGCCGACATCGATCGCAGCGGACAGCCGACGCTCGAGCGGTTTCTCAGCAGCCTGAGCGAGGCATCGGTGAGCCCGGGGGAGGGCGGGCTGGGCCAGACCACCGGCCAAGGCTCGGTGCAGCTGCGAGGCTTGCCGCTCGGGTCGACGCTGATCCTCATCAACGGGCGCCGCGTGCAGGCGGTGGGATCGTCGTCGGCCAACTTCTTCAACTTGAACTTGATCCCGATGTCCGCGGTCGAGCGAATCGAGATCGTGCCTGTCGGCTCATCCGCGGTGTACGGCGGCGATGCCCTGGCCGGCGTCGTCAACGTCATCCTCAAGAAGTCGATGGACGGATTCGCGCTGGACGCTCGGCTCGCTGCCGGCAAGGGCACCGGCGACGCAAGCATTTCGCTGGCGACCGGTCGCCGGGATGACGACAGTTCATTCTTGCTGTTGGGTTCGTACAGCAAGACCACGCCTCTCACGATGGCCGAGCGAGACTTCTTCAGGGATGCAGATTACCGGCGCTTCGGCGGAGTCGATGCGCGCACGCGATCGTGCACGCCTGGCACAGTGAGCAGCGCCACGAGCGCGAATCTTCCTGGTTTGAACTCCACCTTCGCAGCCATCCCCGTGAATGCGCCTGGCCAGCCGCTGAGCATCTCGAGTTTTGCCGCGACCGCAGGGCAGGCCAATCTCTGCAATCCCTTGGCCAACGGCAACGGGACCACGCTGGTCTACGGCACGCAAGACCTCGCCGTGCATGCCGGCGCCGAGCTCCGCATGACAAGCGCATGGTCTGTCTTCGGCGAACTTAGCTTCGTCAATGACCGGCTGCGCGCGGAGCAAGGTGGGCTGCAACTCAACAATGTGCTCGTTCCTGCGAACAACCCGTACAACCCTTTCGGTGCGCCTGTTCGCGTCACGGCCCGGCTCGGGCTGGACAACGGTGCGGAGACCTTCGAGCGCAATACCGATTTCACCCGCGCCCTGCTCGGCGCGCGTGCCGAGCTTGGCGCAGGCTGGGACCTCGAAACGTCCTTGTCGACTACGCGCGACGATGGTCGGCGTCATTTCTGGAACACCGTCGCGAACGCGCCAGCGCGTACCGCGGCGCTTGGTGCGTCGGCCCCGGCCGCGTCGCTCGACCCGTTCACCGCAGGCGTTGCCGCAAGCGATAGCGTCTTGCAGTCGATTTGGAAGGACTCGCTTCGCGAGAGTCACGGCCGAAAGGATCAGGGAGGCGCCTTCGCGCGCGGTTCGGTGATCGAACTGCCGGCGGGCAAAGTCGACGTGATCGCAGGTGCCGAGGTGGCCCGCGACCGGTACCAGACGGCAACGCCTGGGAGCTTCAACATCGGCGCCAACAGGACAACGAGCGCTGTGTACGGCGAGATGCGAGTGCCGCTCTTGCGCGCCAATGCTTCCGCAGCATCGGCGTGGGACCTGGCCGCCGTGACGGTCGCGGGCCGCCACGACAAGTACAGCGACTTCGGAGGCGCGAACACCTATCAAGCGGGTGCCGAAGTGCGCCCGAGCAGGACGCTGCTGTTGCGCGCTTCGGCGGCAACGTCCTTCAAGCCCCCCACCTTGCTTCAGACGAATGTGGACGACACGAGCTTCACGACAGATTCCTTTGGACTTGTCGACCCTACGAGGGCTAACGCTCCGATCGTCGGCGGCGAAGTCTTGCGCGCTACGAATCCGACTCTGCAGCCTGAAAAGGGTCGAGCGTTTTCGCTCGGAACCGTCTGGGAGCCCGAGTCCGCGTCTGGAACTCGGCTCGGCGTGACCGCATGGCGCGTCAAGATCAACGGGCTTATCTCGCTGCTCTGGCCGCAGGACGCACTCAACAACGAGGCGTTGTTTCCCGGCTTCGTCACGCGCGCACCGTCGGTTGGCGGCACGCCGGGTCAAGTGACACGCGTTCTTTATTCCGAGGTCAACTTCGGCAGCGTCGATACGGCCGGCGCCGACATGGAGTTTGCGCACTCCTGGAAGGGGGCAGGGGGCAAATGGACGGTGGCAGGCAGCGCGACCCGGACCACCAGGTACGACGTCGCGATCGCTCCGGGTTCACCAGTCGGGCATCGACTGGGCCGGCGCGCCGTGGACTACTGGTCCCCCCAATGGAAGGGTCGGATCTTTGCCGGACTCGACGAAGGGAGCTGGAGCCTTGGAATCACGAACCGCTACCTTGGCGCCTACAAGGACATAGCGCCAAGCGAACGAGAACTCGGCAAGTACTGGGTCCACGATCTGGCGGGCACGCTCAACCTGAAGCGCCTCGGCCTCGGGTTCAGCGCCGTCAACGATGCGAGCCTTTCGCTTGCCATCGTCAATGTCGCCAATCGTCTGCCTGAATTCGTCGAGACCTCGCCGTACTACGACATCACACAGGCGGACTGGCGAGGCCGCTACGCTAGCCTGCGCCTCTCGGTGACCTGGTAAGGCTTCGCCAAGCGGGCTTCGCCCCCTCACCCCCTCGCGACGCCGGTCGCGGCGGATGAGCCCATCTTCGCCATCAACAAACATCGCTGGCCTCGGGCCAGATCGACTGGGAATCCTTCCATGCTGTCACACCACTCTGCATGCCGTGCTCTGGCGGCTTTTCACCGACTTGCCGCTCTTCACCTGGCCCTCGCGCTTGCGCTACTTGCTGCGTGGCCCAGCCTGGCGGCGAGCGAGCCCGTCGGCCCGTCGGTGAAGGAGGTGGTCGAGTTCACGCGAATCATTCAGCCCCTGAACCACGACAACGACGCGCTTCAGTTGCAGATATCGCCGGACGGCGCGCAAGCGTTCATCGTCACGCGTAAGGCTCACGTGGCGAGCGACAGAAACCGATTCGAGATCCTATTGCTCGACGTGCGCCGCGAGCGCCTCGCGGCAGGGCGCAAGAGCGAGCCGGTTCGGCTGCTGACGGTGGACGCTCAAAGGGACGACGACAACGGCAATCCGTCGCTTCGTGAAGCTCGCTGGGCCGGCAACCGAACGATCGTCTTTCGCGCGCGGGTGCATGACGCGCCATTCCAGGTCTACCGTCTCGACGTACCGACCCGCCGACTCACTCAGCTCACGTTCGAGCCGCGGGGGTTGGTTAATTTCGACATCTCAAGCGATCTGCAGAGCGTCGTCTATGTCGCACCGGTGCCCAATCCGGCAATGCCTCCCGGGGCGCGAAGTGTTGTTGCCGGGACGAACTCGTTCTGGAGCATTCACTTCGGTCAGGACAGCTTTCGGACGCAGCAGCGGCGCTACCGCTACATGGTCGCACCCGCTGGCTCTCGACGAGCCGCTCGCCCGCTGGGAGAGTCGTTCCCGGAAAGCAGTGGTGGCTGGCCTGGCGCCAGCATCTCGCCGGACGGACGCTGGGCCTTGCTGCCGCGCTATGAACCGGCTCGACAGCTCACCTGGGGTCAACAGTACCCCCAGGTCGCCGACGCGACCGAGAAATACGGGCCGTCCGTGAAGCTGGATTCGCTGGGCTACTACTCTCGTCCCATGTCCTACGTTTCCCGGCGGCTCGTGGCATATCGGCTCGCCGATGGCCGGGAACAAGCCGTGGTCGACGCGCCGGACGATTCATTGCCAGGTGTGCGCAGCGACCGTCTCTGGCAAGGAGGGGGGACCTCAGTCGTCATCGCAGGCACCTATCTGCCCAAGGGCGAAGGAGACTCGAACGCGGGATCCGCGTCGCACATCGTCGAATACTGGCCAGACTCGGGGAAGTGGAAGGACATCGCCGCTCTGAAGCAGAGGTTGAAGACGGCGCTTCCCATCGCCGGTAAGCCCGGTGCCTTCGTTGCGATCGACGGAGATCAGCGGCGCCGCTTCGAGCGGACGACCGATGCGAACTGGTGCGAAGTGGATGAGACACGATCGGAAGAGGCCGATCGAGCCGGTCCGCGCGGAACTTGGCGGCTGCGTGTCGATGAGGCATTGAATCAGCCGCCGGACATCGTGGCCTTCGGCTCGAACGGAGAGACCGTGCGCCTCACCGAATTGAACCCGCAGTTCTCGGCAGCGAGCTGGGGCACGATGCGAGAGTATGGGTGGCAGGATGCCAAGGGAAGGCCGTGGAACGGCGGCCTGATGACCCCCAATGATTTCGATCCGAACTTCAAGCATGCACTCGTCATCCAGACCTACGGCTTTTCTCCGAGGCGGTTCTATCACGATGGTGCAAATGTCTACGACGGTTACACCAGCGGCTTTGCGGGGCGGGCCTTCCTGCGCGAAAACATTCTGGTGCTTGCCCTGCCCTGGGGCGCTGCGAGCGGCGGGCCGGACGACCAGCACGGGCAGATCGCCGCTTTTTCCGAAGGGGTACGTGGGGCCATCGAGTCACTGGTTGCCAAGGGCTGGGTGGACCGGGAAAAGATCGGCATCATGGGCTGGAGCTCAACCGGCGAACGTGTGCTGAATCTTGTGACGTTTTCGGATGCACCGATCCGCGCTGCCTCGCTTCTGGACGGGGACGCCAACACCCTCTTCTCGATGACGATCACCTATGCCGTGATGGACGGCATCCAGGTCCGAAAGGAGCGCACGAACGAAGGCGGACCCTTCGGCGAGACGCTGCAACGCTGGATTCGCAACGACCCGTCCCTGCACACCGAATGCGTCAAGGCAGCCCTGCGGATCGAGACCTACGGCCCGGAGGTGCACAACAACTGGGACATCTATGCGCTGCTTCGCCGCCAATACAAGCCGGTCGAGATGATCATGATCCCTCAGGGCTCCCATGCACTGTCGCGGCCGAGCGAGCGCATGATCTCGCTTCAGGGCAACGTCGACTGGTACCGGTTCTGGCTCAAGGGTGAGCAGCGTTCGGAGCCCCTTGTGCCTTCGGAGACCGCCGCGACCCTGAGGGAACAATACGCGCGCTGGGGTCAGATGGTGGAGCTCAAGCGTGCCGTTGACGCGAAGCCAGGTTGCGTCCGCACCGCAGACGGCGAGTAGCGCCCTGATGCAGGTCGGATCGAGATCGCCGAGCGGCCTCACACCGACCCACCGCTGAGCTGCGCACGCCACATCGCTGTGTAGGCTCCGCCGCTGGCAAGCAGCGTCGCATGGTCGCCGTGCGCTGCGACTTTGCCACCCTCGAGAACCACGATCTCGTCGGCATGCTGGATGGTCGAGAGTCGGTGGGCAATTGTGATCGTGGTGCGACCCGCCGAAATCTCTTGCAGGTTGCGCAGGATGGACTTCTCGGTCACGCTGTCCAGCATCGAAGTCGCTTCGTCGAATACGCAGATCCGTGCATCTTTGAGAACCGCTCGTGCGATACCGATGCGCTGGCGTTCTCCACCCGAGAGTCTGAGTCCCCGTTCGCCGACGGCCGTGTCGTAGCCGGCGGGAAGAGAAGCGATGAACTCGTGCACCCGGGCGATCCGCGCGGCACGCTCGATCTCGCACCGGGTCGCACCGACCTTGCCGATGCCGATGTTGAACGCAATCGTCTCGCGGAAGAGCACGGTGTCCTGAGGAATCACCGCAATCATCGAGCGCAGTTCACCGGCCGGCAGCGTATCGATGGCCACCCCGCCCAGCAGGATGCTTCCCGCCTGTGGCCGATAGAGCCGCAACAGGAGTCGGATCAGGGACGATTTTCCGGAGCCGCTCGCACCCACGATCGCGACCGAGCGCCCCGCCGCGACGTCCAGACAAAGCTCGTTCAGCACCGCGTGACCGCCATCGTAGGCAAAACGCACGCCTCGAAAGCTGATGCCGGGAACCTGGCTCCGGATCACGATCCTCGAGGTGCTGGGTGGCGCAACCGAGGCCGCGGCCTCGGTTGCGCATGCTGTCCCAGTCGGCGCGACGTCGGGAACGTCGTGCATGGGCAAGACTGCGCGGGCGTGGGACTTTTCGGGTGGTTCCTCCAGTACGTCCATCAGCGGACGGACGAATTCCATGGCCTGAGACATGTCGCGCACCGCTGCGCCCAGCATCTCGAGCGGGCGCACGAACTGCAGCATGTAGACATTGGCCAGGACAAAGCCCCCCGTCGTCAGCGTGCCACGCAGCAGCGCGTGAACCGCGATGACGAGCAAGGCGGTCATCGACAGCGCAAACGTCGCCGTCACCACCAGGCCCATGCGAAAGCGCGCCCGCTGCAGACTCGTCCAGCATTCCTCCAATGCTCCTGTGGCCCTCGCGAAGCGGTCTCGCGCGGTCCGCTCGGCGCCGAAGCACTTGATCGTCTCGACGTTGATCAGGCCATCCGCCAACATGCCGTGCGCGTCGATACTCGCATTGGAGACGGCGTGAGCATGAACCCTAAGGCCGGACTTGGACAAGACCAGTACTAAGAGGTAGGCGAGGGCGGTTGCTGCGAAGGCCACCATCAGCGCAGGCTGTCCGAGCGTGACGAGCACGAGCGTCACCGTCACCAGTTCTACCAGCACTGGCACGACGCTGTTGACGAGATGGAAGGCGATGATCTGGTAGCCCAGGATCGCCTGCTGAAGACCTTGAACGAGTGAAGCGGTTTGTCGCCCAAGGTGAAACGCGAGCGGCAACTCCAGAAGGTGCGCGAAGAAGCGCCGCCTGAGTCTTGCGTACAGGCGCTGCTCTGCTGCGCCGATCAGCGACGGGCGCAATTCCGTCAGGAGTCGACCGCCGCACAGCGAGAGCAGATAGGCGGCTGCGAACATCAGCGCCGAGTCCGACGCAGTTCGATCGCGCAGATCCCGAGCACCAATTGCTGCATCGATCATCCCCTTGAGAGCGAGCGGCGCCAATCCGGCGAGCAGACCTCCCGCGACGACCAGGAGCACGGTCGCAGCGAGCCGCCATGCCACTGCTCGATCCGTCCCGTCGAGAAGCGCACGAAGAGCTCCAGTGAAGTCGCGGGACCAGGGCATGCAGAACCGTCCTTCGTGACGCCGGCATCTGGCGCCGCTACCGGGGCCAGCGGGCGAGCCAAGCCTCGACGCCGATCAAGACGTGGATCTGGCTGAGAGGACCTGCAAGCGCCGTTGGCTTGCCGGACAACAGTTCCTCGACCTTGGCGCGGTCTAGCAGGCCGCGGCGAACAAGTTCGCCCTCGATCAGGGTGCCCCGTGCGAAGTCGAGATTCGTGCGCAGGACCTCCTTGATGTGCTCTTCCATTCCGCCCTTGGATCGACGGGTGGCGATCTGCGGCGGCAAGTCCGACGCAAAAGCCCGTCGCGCAAGGGCGCGGCCGCGGCCGCCCTGGGTCAGGACGTAGGTCGGCAATCCAAGACACAGTTCCACGAGAGGCTGAGACAAGAGTGGATTGACCAGTTCCGGTGCCGAGGCTTGCTCGAAGGGATCGTAGTATCCGATCGGGTACATCAGCTGCATGGTCTGCGTGAGTTTGCCGATCGGCAAGGTAGTGCGAAGCAGGTCGGGGTGAACGAAGCGCTCGCGCTGCATCTGCTTGTTCAGGAGGCCATGGTCGAGAAACGCAGCCGCGTGACCCGAGGACTCCCGCGCCGCAACGTTTGGCCGAACGCGCTCCGCAATCGCCAGTGAGACGGCCCTCCAGACCGATACCCGACCCAGCCGCGCCGCATCCATGGCTGCCGCGGCGAAGCCGGCGTCCAATCCCCTCGATCGCAGGTAGTCGGCTGCCGGCCACCATTGTGCAAACTCGAAGAAGAGCGGGTCGCCGCCGGCACCGGAGAACAGCACTGCTGCAGAGTGCGCCGATGCCAGTTTTGCGTCGGTATTCGCGTTCATCCAACCGATGTAGGGAACTGGACCGGGCATTCGCGCGATCTTCAGGACGCGATCGATCCGAAAGGTTGAGTCTCGTTCGCGCTCGATCAGGTCGCGGCTGGCCCGTCCCGCGGCCAGCCGCGCGAATCCGCGTTCGTCGCTGTCGGAACCTTGCGAGTGATAGTTGACGCAGATCACGTCGGCCTGCGTGCTGCCAGAGGCGAGACAGCTCAGAAGGATGGACGAGTCCACGCCACCCGAAAGCCGCAAAAGAATCGTGTCGTAGCAGGACGCCCAGGATTGCGCACAAGAGCGAACCGTCTGCCGCAACAGTGCCGCCGCCTGCACGACGCCGTGCTCCGTCGGGGACCGCGCGATGTCGACGGCGCTCCACAACAATGTCGAACCGCCTGTGCTCAGATCGAGGACTTCTCCCGGTAGGATTTGGGAGACCCCTTCGAGTGCGGTCTCTTGAGCGCCAAGGGCTCCCAGCAGAATGTGCGCTTCCAGGGCATTCCAATTCACGCGGGGAGGCTCCACGTGAGGGAGCATCTCGAGGGCGTCCTCGAGCCACGAGAAGACGATCGAAACGCCGTGATGGCGGATCAGGAAACAGGGCAGCGTTCCGCTCGGGTCTCGAAGCACACAGGTCGCGCCCGAGCATGTCTGAAAGAAGGCGATATATCGACCCCAGAAGTCGCGCACGAGCGCGCGGCCACCGCTTTGCAAGATGCGCTCGGCTTCCTGAGCCGTGAGGGAAACGTCGCCTCCCGGAAGGGATCCGAGATCGCAGCGCCGAAAGAGTTTGCCGAGCACGACTCCCTGGCCGCCTTGCAGCGGATAAGCACCGTTGATGCCTGGCCTCGCGCTTGCTGTGAAGACCTGCAGGCCGGGACGAACCAGCGCAGCGTTCCAGGCAGAGCGCGTTTGCAGCCCCATATTGAGCTGTCGCGCTTTTGCCGAACCCGACGCTTCGGAAGGATCCCATGCGAGACCGATGTAGCGAAACATGTGGATCGCGCTTTGGCTCTACACAACGAGGATCGGACGGAAGCGGCGGACGTTCTCATGCTGGTCGTTCAAGACGGTCGCGCCGCTTTGAACCCACGAGTGCGCACCAAACGGCTGTGTCTTCACACCAATGACCCAACGCGGGAACAGACCCTCCGAGGCCAGGAAGCCGATGAGCGCCAATGAGTCGTGCAGACACTTGTCCTGCGCGGTAAACACAAAAGGCCGCATCTTGTCGTAAACAGCGGTACCACTCGTCATGGTGTCGAGCGAATCGCACTCGAAAGCTGCTCTGTGAAGCCGTTCTCGGCGGGTCGCGACCGCCGACGCGATCGACTCCAGTGAGCGGCAACGCATCCACAGCGTCGCGACTGCGGCGGCCTGCAGGAATCTGCCAAAGCGTCGGGTACTGATGCGCGGGGCGATCACCACATTCTCGAAGTCAAGCGACGACGTCGCTTCCTCGACCGTGGCTTCACGCTTCGGCTCTGGCGGCGTATCCGTCAGCAGCCCTTGCGCTACGAGTCGCTTCGTGAGGACGCTGAGAGCCGCAGAGGTGGCCAATGCTTGCGCTTGGTCCGAGTTCCTCGGCCAGCCTTCGACGTGATCAGCCAGTGCGTTCGATTGAGGACCGCCCACGCCAAGGTATTGGTTGTGCCGAAGGTCGAGCAAAATGACTTGACCTTCGATGCTGCACGCGCGAACGTGCGAAGCAAGCTTCAGTCGTCGTCCTGACGTCGCAACACGCATGTGCGTCTCCTAATGGGTGATGGCCTCGCGCGGGCGGCGAAGCCGGTCGTGTCGCGAGGTTCAGCTTCGCAGGGCCGGCAATTGCCGGCATGGCTCGCCAGCGCACCGCCAGACGTCGCGGGACGCGCGCCGTTGCCAACGGCGCGCGCCGCGATTACTCAGGCTTCAAGGCTTCCCTTGAATCAGCGGGTTGTCCTCGGCGAAGACAGGCGTGTGGTCGCCCATCGTCACCTCCTTGGCATCACCCAGCTCGACGACTTGCAGTTCAAGTTCCGATTGCGATTTGTCGTTCATGACTAACTCCTTCAGGTTGAGGTTAAGGACTGATCGTCCTTGGCCTGTTCGGCCTCGGACACGCACAAGTTAGTCGCCCAGGACCACGCAGTCCACGGGCGAACCCAGATCCCTCGGCAGCGTTCGGTCCTGACTGCTCGAGGACAACGGCCTCCCGCGCCGCGTCTGCGGCGTTTTGAAACGAACCGGCCAGAAGCAACGACGCCTTGCTCGTTCGGCTGAGCCGCGATCGCCGGCCGACCTGGCACAGCGCTCCGTGACCGAACGTTCTTCAAGGTATCGCTAATTAAGAGGTGAGTGAACTGCTGCCTGGATCGTCATAGGGTGATGCGCTCCGCCATCGCCTCTCCCAATCAGAATCCGGATGCCGCGTCGACGACGTGGGCGCTTTGTTGGCAGGCAGCGGTGGGACGTGAATTCTTCGTCCACCCATCGCTGCACCAGCGCATCAGAGCTCGCTTGATTGGCGCGCACCGGCGCTCTGGGAGGGTGCTGGTCGACTACGTGCTGCTTCCCACCGAGATTCACGCAGTTTCACAAATACGCATCGGGGACTCCGTGGGAGGAGTCGCCCGTGCCTTCGGGAACGTGCTGTCCCGGTGGGTTCGCGAGGTCCAACCTGTTCGCAGCCCGGTACTTGCCGGCAGATACAGGGCCGAGCCCATCCCGTCTGTCGAGGGCATGTGCAACGAGGTGCGCATGCTCGCTTGGCGCGCGGTGTTTCTAGGGTTGTGTTCGACGCCGACGCACTATCCGCACGGAGCGTTGCGCATCGCGTTGGGACTCACGCCGGCCAAAGGATTCGACGCGCGACCGCTGCTGCGAAGTTTCGGCGAATCGATTCCGCAATCGCGCGACTCGCTGAGACGCTGGATTGCGCGACGCCCTTGCGAACAGGAGTGGCGAGCCTGGGAACTGACGAAAGGACTCGCACTGGCAACTGGAAGCGTTGGTCCTCGTGCGACCATGGCCAGGCCAGTGGGTGGCTCGGCTGCGTTGCTCGTTGCGGCTGGAGGCACCTACGGCATTGACGGCGCACTCGAACTGCTCGAGACATGGGTTGCAGCAAAGATCCATCCGGCAAGCGTGCTCAATCTGCATTGCGCATCCTGTGCGACAAGTGCGCGCGGACGCGCACTTGTCGCCTGCCTTGCTGTCACCCACCGCCTTTGCACCGCGGCCTCGGTGGCGAGGTACTTCTCGTGCGCAAAGGCCACGCTGAGCGAACAGATGGCAGCGTGTCGATCACGTGCCTCCGAGAGGCACATCATGGAGACTCCGATAAGCAGAATCCTTGAGGAGTCGGCGGCGCTGCGGGCTTCGGGTGGTGTGCACGCGGGCGTCGGCTGCAGTCTTCGCACCTGCAACAAATAGAGCCTGAGCGGATGCTCTTCTGATTGCCGCTATCGCGTGCGAGGTGGCGTGGCAACCCGAGCTGCGTACATTCCCAGGGCTTGTGGCTGAGGCCATCGAATCCTGAGGGCCTTTGCGCTGAGCCGTGTTGGCTGGCTCGTTCGACCTGGGCGCAAGGACGTCTGGATTCAATCAGCGCGCCGCTGCTCGTACCAGGGACGAAGCCTTCGATCTCTCGACCGCATAACGTGACGGGGGGACATGCTGCTTCAGCCGGTCGTCGGGCGGATAGTCGGCTCCGCCCTTAACACCCAGGTCAAGCGTGCGATGTGAACATCACCCCATATCTCGCGGACTGCGGCTCGGGTTGCGTGACGTCCTGTTGGACGCTCTCAGACTTCACGAATGGCTCACCCGCCACGAACAACTCGGCTGCGCGACGTGGGTCGAGACCTCCGGCGTGATGGAAGCTTGCCACGGCGTACTTCACTGCCCGGGCGACGTTCATCGAGGGGTGCAGGTGGATCAGATGCGCCGCGAACATGCCGAGCCAAGCGTGCGACGTCTTCGGGCACAGAACCGGCTTCACATCATCGGCATCGCTCGCCTGAACATCTGCGATGTCCCGGTCCGTGCGCGCGACGCCATTCGACAGTCGGTCGATGCGCCGGGTGTTCCACGCAAGCAAGCTGAACGCTGCCGCGAGTTCTTGCCTCAGTCGAAAGTGTCTGCCGGTCAGTTGAACAAGTGTCATGGGGTCACCATAGTGCTGTCCGAACTATGCCGTTCAGGGAGGTGGTGCACATCCCCTATGAGTGTGAGTCGACCTAGGGATGCGGCGGGGCGGCGTCCAGTGCTCGTCGGGGCATCTGCAGGCGCCATTCGAAAGGCGCTCGATGATGTCGGCGTCGCGTGTGGCGATCGCGTGCATGGCTGCTCCTTTCGTGCGGATCTTAGCGGGTCAGCCATGCAGCCGAGAGTGTCGAAAAGCAATGGGTTGCGCGGTCTATGCTAGAACCTATGGAGCCCGTTGAAACGTGTCGCATTTTCCTCGCGCTCTGGCCAACAGGCGAGACGCTTGTAAACCTCGGGCGCGCTCGCGACGAATGGGCGTGGGGAGCAGGAGCAACACCTGAACCGAATGCGATGCTGCACCTCACGCTGCACTATCTTGGCGGCGTCTCGCGAAATCGCCTGCCAGAGTTCCTCGATGGATTGATTGTGCCGTCGCCATGCTTCAAGTTGCGCCTGGATCGGTCCGAATGCTGGTCGAACGGCGTTGCTGTGTTGACGCCGAAGTCGATTCCGCCAGGCTTGGTTGAGTTGCACGAGGCGCTGAGGAATCAGATTGAGCGCCTCGGGCTGACCACCGATCTGCGGCCGTATCGGCCGCATGTGACGCTGGCTCGAACTGCGGGCAGCTCGGGAGCGCCGCAATTAACGGCTCCTGTTCAATGGTGCGTCAGTGGCTATGCGCTGGTGAAATCTCTGGCGATACCAAGGCGGTATGTCGTCCTCCGGCACTTCGGCTGACGCGGCTCGTGACAGACTGCATCCTCACACGGGCCGCGGGTTCGCACAGGCCAGCTGGCAACTTCGGCTCAGAGTCTGCAGCTCAAGTCGAGTGGTCGTGCAGAGTCAGGTCTGGCTTCGCCTGACGGGGCCGACAAGGAGTTCAAGTCCCTCCTGAGCTTTCGGGAAGAACCCGAAGTCCCTTCCCGATCCACGTCACTCGGCTGTCGCATGTCGACTTGGATCGAGGCCGCCCATGTTGGCGTGTTCCTCCGTACGTGCATCCCCGGGTGCGGTCTCGTAAGAGACTCCGATTCCCCACCACTGCGGCAGCAGGCGAAGCACTTGCGGCCTCGCGAACCGGTCGTCGATCAGATGCAGGGTTCCGCTATCTGACAGGGTGCGAATCACGCGACCGGCGGCTTGCACCACCTTGCGGATGCCAGGGAACAGATAGGCGTAGTCGTAGCCGGCACCGAACTCGGTATCGAGTCGTCGTCGAAGCTCTTCATTCATCGGGTTGAACTGAGGCAGTCCCAGCGTTGCGATGAACGCGCCGATCAGGCGCGTTCCGACGAGGTCGACGCCTTCTGCGAACGAGCCGCCGAGCACGGCGAAACCAACGCCACGGCCATCCACCTCGAAACGCGCCAGAAAGGCGTCGCGATCGGCCTCGCGCATGCGTCGGCCTTGTTGCCACGTGGGAATGTTCGGGTGCCGCTTGGAGAACTCCCCGACCGACTGTTCAAGATAGTCGAAACTGCTGAAAAACGCGACGTAGTTTCCGGGGGCCGCTTCATATTGTGCTGCGATGAGCTGGGCAATTGGCGCCAGCGAACTCCGGCGATCACGATACCGCGTCGACACGTCGCGCACGATGTGCACCGACAACTGCTCGGTTTGAAACGGCGCTGCCACGTCGTGCAAAACCGTAGCGGGCGGCAAGCCCAAGGTGTCGGCATAGAAGTTCCACGGCGTCAGCGTGGCCGAGAACAGCACGGTGGCTCGGACCGCCGCAAAACGGGACTTGAGAAACGGCGCCGGCAACACGTTGCGCACGCACAAGGTCGAACCCGCATCTCGCCGACCCGATCGTGCGCCTGGATCGAGCGTGACATCGAAGAGGGAATGCGTGCCGAAGGTGTCGAGCAGTCGCGTGAACTGAAGCGCGTCGAAGTAGAACTGCAACAAGGCGCCGTCGACTACCGACGCACTGTTGCAAAGGTGCTCCGAGACGGCCCCGGCAGCGTCACGCAAAGCCGATGCGAAGACTTTCGGCGGCTCGTCGAGGACGGTGTAGGGCCTGGTCTGACCCTTGACCAACCGGGTCCAGCTTCGTTGCAGCCGATCGAGCGGCTTCTTCAGCGTGGCCGGCGCTGCCGCCCGCACGAATCGCAACCGCGCCGATTGGAGGCTGCTGCTGTACATGGACCGAGCACGATCAACGAGGTTGTGGGCTTCGTCGACCAGCACGGCCACCCGCCACGCGTTGGCCAGTGTCAAGCCGTGAAGCATCGCGGCGCTGTCGAAGAAGTGGTTGTAGTCGCCGACGATCACGTCGCACCATCGCGCCACTTCCTGGCCGAGGTAGTACGGGCACACCGCGTTCGCCAGGGCGATCGCGCGGAGCGATTCGCGGGTCAGCGCGCCGGCAGACACCGCTGCCGTGCGAGCGGCCGGCAGGCGGTCGTAGAAGCCCCGGGCCAGCGGACATGAATCGCCGTGGCACACCTTGTCGGGATGCTCGCACGATTTTTCGCGGGCAACGAGTTCGATCACCCGCAGCGACATCGCGGGATCGCTTTGACGGATGGTCTCCAGCGCGTTCAGCGCCAGTGCCCGGCCGGAGCCTTTGGCGGTCAGAAAGAAGATTTTGTCGAGTCCCTGACTGGGGCAGGCCTTGAGCATCGGGAACAGCGTCGCGACCGTCTTGCCGATGCCGGTGGGCGCCTGGACCAGCAGGCAGCGACCGAGTCGAGCGGCGTTGAACACGGATTTCGCGAGGTCGCGCTGGCCTGGCCGGAAATCCTCATGCGGGAAGCGCAGGCTCGT
>JANYBE010000251.1 GCA_025360945.1 Rhizobacter sp.
AGTTCTGGGTCTGCTCGATGCCGACAATGTGGCCGACGCTTGGAGGCCACTCGCCATGAGCGATACGGATCGGGATCGTGTTGATCTCCTCGGTGGCCTGGCTCAACAGGCGGATGAAGTTCTGGGCGACCGAAGACAAGGGTTCGCGCTCCGGTTCAACGAGCAACAAGTCGTCCCAAAGAATCGGGTCCGCCAGCGGGTTCAGCGTGAAGCGCCGACGCCGCAAGTCGTCGGCGATGAAGAGGCCGGAGATGACGGCAGTCCAGTGGCTCGAACGCACGAGGTCCATCGCGCCGAGCATGGATTCGAACCAACTCATCCGCTGCGCGACGTGCACCTTCTGGTCGATCAGGTACTGCTCCAGCATCGGCCGTCTGCCGACAGGCAGCACCAGGTGCAGGTCCTTGATGTCTCGCAGGCGAATCGGCTCGCAATGCGTCAGGCCGGAGTTGGGCGAAGAAATCAGGAACGCCGGCGTGCGCGCGAACACCGACGTGCGCAAGCCGCTGGTTCCGCTGCCGCTGTCGGGCATGCGCTGCGTGATCGAGAAGTCGAGCATGCCGCGTCGGACCGCGGTCGCGATCACGCCGCCGCCGCCTTCGGTCAAGTGGACCGGCACAGTCGGATACGCCGCCTCGAACGCGCGCAGCGCCCGGCTGAAGACCGAACGGCTCATCGTCGGGATCATGCCGATGCGCAGTGCGCCGATCGGCTGCTCGGCGCGGTGGCCGACCGCCTGGCACGCTGCCGCATGCGTGCGCAGCATCTGCACGCACTCGCGGTAGTAGGCATGGCCCGCGGGCGTCGGAACGATCGCACGGTCGCGGGCGAAGAGCTGCACGCCGAGTTGAGTCTCCAGCTGCCGCACGTGTGCGGAAACGCCGGACTGACCCAGCCCTTCACGACTCGCGGCCGACGTGAACGAGCCCTCCTCGTAGACGGCGACGAACAGGCGGATGTGCATCAGCTTCGGGAGCATGTCCTCATTGTGGTGACCTGCCTGCAAGTCGCGCTGCGGGGTAACCCGAGTGCCGAAGACGATCAATCAAATACCTCGCTGGGGCGCAGCAGGATTCGTCATTTCCCAAGCGAATAGCGGCTGCATACATTGCGTGCAGCTCTTTGGCCAATCCATCGAATATTGGAGACACGAATGCACACAGGAAGAGTTTGGATAGCGCGCGACGATCTGTCGCGCCGTCGGCATCGGAGTGTGGCCGTTGCCACCGGCCTCGTGGCTGCAGCTGGCTACTCGCTTGCCGCCCCGATCGAGTTGGGCAACCCCGACTTCGAACTGCGATGGGACAATACGGTTAAGTACTCTGCCGGCATCCGCGCCAAGAGCCGCTCTGATACCCTCACGCAATTCGTCCCTCCTGCCGCAGGCGGCGGCGCCTATCCTTCGGCGCTCACCGGTGACGATGGCGACCGCAATTTCAAGGCTGGCCGCCTCATCTCCAACCGGCTCGATCTGCTGTCGGAGATGGACATGGTCTTCCGCAAGGAATTCGGCCTGCGCATCAGCGGCGCGGCTTGGTATGACGATGTCTACAACCGGAGCAACGCCAACGACTCTCCTGCCACCAACAATTCGCTTTCGGTGCCGTACAACGAGTTCACCGACGCCACGCGCAAACTGCATGGACGCAAGGCGGAGGTGCTGGACGCCTTCGTCTTCGGTGCCACCGACATCGGCACGACGCGACTGAGTGGCCGCCTCGGTCGGCACACGGTGCTTTGGGGCGAGAGCCTGTTCTACGGCGCCAACGCCATTGCGGGAACCCAGTCGCCGGTGGATGCGATCAAGGCGTCGTCGGTGCCGGGGTCGACCACCAAGGAAATCATCATGCCGGTGGGGCAGCTGTCGGGCCAGCTTCAGCTGTCGCCGGCGCTGACGCTGATGGGGTACTACCAATACGAGTGGAAACCCACGCGCCTGCCTGCTGCTGGCAGCTATTTCTCGGCTGCGGACCACGTTGGCGACGGTGGCGAACGGCTGCGGATCGTGCCCGGCGTGCCCGGCAACGGCCTGGCTCGCGGAGACGACATCAAGGCCAGCGATAGTGGTCAGTTCGGCCTGGGGCTGCGCTCACACCTGGGCGAATTCGACCTCGGCGCCTATGCGATTCGCTACCACGCCAAGACGCCCGTGCCCTACACCCTGGCGCCCGCACCGACCGGCATCACGGGTGCCGGGTTGGGACAGTACCAGCTGGTCTATGCGGAGGGCGTCAAGGCATTCGGTGTCAGCGCCACCACCACCGTGGGTTCGGTCAACTACGCCACTGAACTCTCGGTGCGCCGCGGCACGCCGCTGACGAACGACCCGCAGAGCGTGAGAGGGTTGGGGGCCGACAACAAGGACAACCCGTACTACGCGATCGGCAACTCGTTCCACGCCAACTTCTCTTTGGTCTGGGCCATGCCGCGGACCTTCCTGTCTACTGAACCCAGCCTGTCCATGGAGGTGGCCTACAACCAGCTGACCAGTTGCACCCGCAACTGCACGCCCACCGCGGCGGCTTC
>JANYBE010000468.1 GCA_025360945.1 Rhizobacter sp.
GATCGGCGACGGCGTAGCGCGCAAGGTAGTTCTCAGGCGATACGCGGGGCGAGAAGATCAAACGGCTCGCGTCCACGCGTCGATCTCGTGTTTTCTCCGAGAGGCCGCGCGATGGATCGACGCCGGAATCGGCGGCACGATCGGCAAGGCGTGCTAGCAGCTATTGCGCCAACTACACCACGGACCTCGCCTAGAGGTGGCCGGAGGCCAGATCAACGGCGCGGCCACAGGCGCAGCATCGCCAGGTAGAGCAATGCGCCTGCGAGCAAGCCGCTCGCTGCGATTTCGAGCGCAAGCGTGAAGCCCTCGCCGGTGTTGCTGCTGCTGCGCAGCAGCAGCGCGACCATCGGGGGGCCGGCGATCTGGCCGATGCCGTAGACGGCGGTCAGCAAGCCCATGAAGCTGGCAGCGAGTTGCGGGCGCAGGCGCCGCACCTCCTGCATCGCGAAGAACGTGATCGCGGTGAAAGGAATGCCCAGCAGCAGGCTGCCGATCGCGAAGCCCGCGAGGCTCGGACTCCACACGCCGATCGCGATGCCGGCCGCTTGTGCGAGGTAGCAGCCGGCGAGCAGCAGGCGCATGTCGAGCGTGACGCGCAGACGCGTCGCGAGCAGCGCACCGAGCATCACGCCGAGGCCGAAGATCGGCCAGAACATGTCCAGCCACGGCGAGCCGGGCAGGGCCTGGCGCGCGATCACCGGCAGAAAGGTGGCGGTGACGATGTAGCCGAATCCGGCCAGGCCGTACGCCAGCGCGAGGCAGCCGATCTCGGTGCGCCCGTGCACGGCGCCACCTTGGGTGGCCACCACCGGTGCAGCGGCCGCCACCGCCGATGCCGTGCCGTGAAAGGTGCGCCGCACGCACGCCGTGAGCACGAACGCTAGCACACCGAAGATCGCCCAGCCTGTCTGCGCGCTCCCGCCCCACTGCACCATGCCGCTTGCGAACAGACCGCTGACGACAATCCCCGCTCCCGGCCCGGTGTAGATCGCGCCGCCCAGCGCCGACGCGTTCATGCGCGCGAGCTGCGCGAGGCACCAGCCGGAGGTGTAGACGAACACGACCGCGCTGGCAACGCCGGCGGCGAAGCGCAGCAGCGGCCAACTCGATGCGATTGGTACGGCCATGCCCAGTGTCAGCAGACCCGTGGCGACGAGGCCGCCGCGCACCAGCTTCGGCGCGTCGATCGGCGGCAGGCGCGGCGCGCGCGCCCAGATCCATGGTTGAAAGGTACAAAACAGCGCACCGGCCAAGTAGCCCAGGTAGTTGGCGCTGGCGAGCCAGCTCGCGCCGTGCAGATCGATCACGCCGTCGTGCAGCATCATGGGTAGGAGCGGCGTGAACGCGAAGCGGCCGATGCCCATCGCCACGGCGAGCGACACCGCGCCCGCGAACGCGACGGCCCAGCGGCCGGACTGATGAGAAGCGCTCACTTGGCCGGGGTTGGCCTCGGCTTCACGTCACCGCAGTCGGTGGCCAGCCACTTGCCCTGCATATCCATCGTCATCTGCTGCGGCCTGCTGGCGACCTGCGCGGTCACGACCGTGTGGCCGCTGTAGGCCTTATCGCCAACGAAGGTCATCTCGCCTTCGCCGCTGGAGGGTGGCCGGGCGCATTCGAACTTGAACTTCATTGTGTTGCCGCTGCGTTGCACATCCGTTTGGGTGCAGTCACCCTGGCTCATGCGAGCCTCGGGCGGCTCCTCGGCCTGCTCCTTGGTGATGCAGACCTTCGCGCTGGTGCCGCCCGCGCCCATCTTCACGCCGCGGCTCGCCATCGCCGCCTCCAGCCGCTTGGGCTGTTCGCGTGGCATCGCGGCCATCTGCTCGTGCATCTCGGCCATTGCCTTTTCCATCTTGCCGTCTTGCGACTTCATGCTGAACGAGTGCTCCCACAGGCCGGGGGCCTGGGTCTGCGCCTGCGCGGCGAAACAGACGAACGCCACGGCGGCGGCGGACAGAACATGCTTGACCTGCATCACGACTCCTGATCGGCAATGGGGGTAGGACGCGAAAGTGAAAGGTCCGAAACCGTCTCGGGCGCTGCGCGTGGTGCGCGCCGCAGATCGATCACCACGGTGTGCGCGGTCTTGTCTTGGATCGCCTGTCGGTTGCCGTCCCAGAAGACTTGCGCAAAACCGAACATCCCGGTGGCCATGCCGGCAGCGTAGCCGCCATAGCGCTTAAACGCGAGCATCACGGTCAGTGGCTTGCCCGTGAGTTCGACGACGCGCAGGCCGAACAGCCGCTTTCCCAGGGTCTGGCCGTTCCACAACACCGGCAGCAGCGAGAAATAGGCGATCGCCCAGCCGAGGCCCAGGCCGACCT
>JANYBE010000491.1 GCA_025360945.1 Rhizobacter sp.
ATGCCGGCGTAGATGTCCTCGGTGTTCTCGCGGAAGATCACCATGTCGACCTTCTCGGGCCGCTTGACTGGAGAGGGCACGCCCTTGAACCAGCGCACCGGGCGCAGGCAGATGTACAGGTCGAGCATCTGGCGCAGCGCCACGTTGAGCGAGCGGATGCCGCCGCCGATGGGCGTCGTCAGCGGGCCCTTGATCGAGACCACGTATTCCTTGACGGCCGCCAGCGTCTCGGGCGGCAGCCACACGTCTGGGCCGTAGACCTTGGTCGACTTCTCGCCCGCGAAGACTTCCATCCAGTGGATCTTCTTCTTGCCGCCGTAGGCCTTGGCCACCGCCGCATCGACCACCTTGATCATCACCGGCGTGATGTCGGCGCCGGTGCCGTCGCCCTCGATGAACGGGATGATCGGTTGGTCGGGCACGTTGAGCGAGTAGTCAGCGTTGACGGTGATCTTCTGCCCGGCTTCGGGCACCTTGATGTGCTGGTACATGGGGATGAGGCTCCGCGCAGTTGGGTGAGCGATCGGGGTAGTGAATCGAGATCAAAATCGATTCTATGCCAGCCTCTTTGTCAGCCGAAGGTTCGCCGGTGCGCGTTGATAATTGATGCTTCACTCATCGGTTGCCGACATGACCTCTTCCAAGTTCCGCATCGCCGCACTAGGGCTGGCACTGGCCGGCGCCAGCGCGTTTGCGCAGGACGCGCCTCAACAGCTCCCTGCGATCCGCCTGAACACGGGCATGCACGTGCTCCAGGTGCAGGTCGCGCAGACGGCCGAGCAACGGGCGACCGGGCTGATGTTTCGCAAGACCATGGGCACCAACGACGGCATGCTGTTCGTCTTCGATGAACCGCACCAGCAATGCTTTTGGATGAAGAACACGCTGCTGCCGCTGTCGGTCGCGTTCATCGGTGACGACGGCGGCGTCGTCAACATCGACGACATGAAGCCACAGACCCTGGACAGCCACTGCTCGACTCAGCCAGTGCGCTTCGTGCTCGAGATGAACGTCGGCTGGTTCGACAAGCGCGGCATCAAGGCGGGCAGCAAGTTCCAGGGCGCGCCGTTTAAGAAGTGAAGAAGGCCGGTCAGCCTTCTGGTGCCCGCGCGCGGCGCTGGATCAGCTGAAGTTGGCTTGGGCAAAGTCCCAGTTCACCAGCGAGGTCAGGAAGGTCTCGACCCATTTCGGGCGCAGGTTGCGGTAGTCGATGTAGTAGGCGTGCTCCCACACGTCGATGGTGAGTAGCGCCTTGTCGGCGGTGGTCAGCGGCGTACCGGCCGCGCCCATGTTGACGATGTCGACGCTGCCGTCGACCTTCTTCACGAGGAAGGTCCAGCCGGAACCGAAGTTGCCGACCGCGCTCTTGGCGAACGCTTCCTTGAAGGCGGCGTAGCTGCCCCACTTCGCGGTGATCGCCGCGCCGAGAACACCCTTGGGTTCACCACCGCCGGCCGGCTTCATGCAGCTCCAGAAGAAGGTGTGGTTCCAGATCTGCGCGGCGTTGTTGTAGACGCCGCCAGTGGCCTTCTTGACGATCGCCTCGAGCGTCATGCTCTCGAACTCGGTGCCCTTTTGCAGGTTGTTCAGGTTCACGACGTAAGCGTTGTGGTGCTTGCCGTAGTGAAACTCCAGTGTTTCCTTGCTCAGGTGCGGCGCGAGTGCGTCGAGTGCATAAGGCAGTGCGGGCAGCGTGTGTTCCATCGTGAACCTCTTCCGGGGTAGTTACGGGGCTTTGAGTCATTGTAGGCAGCTTGGCGTAACGCTGCCGCGACTCGCGCTGTCGGCCGACCATGCGTCAGCCGCTTGTCCGACTCCGCACCTGCGTGACCAGCACATCCGCAAAGCCGTCGTGCAGTACCGCCTGCAGCGACTGCCCGGCCCCAAGCTGCTGCACCGAGGTCACCGTTCGTCCACCCGTGTCGCTGAGCCACGCGTAGCCGCGCGTCAGCACCTGGCTTGGGTCGAGCGCACGCAACCGGGCGGCGAGCGCCTCAAGGTGCTGGCCATTCGCAGATGTGCACATCGCCGCGTTGTGTTTCAGCTCGCTTTGCACCTGACCGAGCCGCGCGCGCTGCGCCTGTATCGCCTGCGGCAGGTGACCCGAGAGCCGGTGTGCCAGCAGCGCCAGACGCTCGGTTTGCCGACTCACGCCCTGCACAGGACGCGACAAGCGCAGCGCGGCGCGATCCAGACGCTGCGCGTGGCGGTCGATGACCTCGTACATCCGCCGGCTCATCAGTGACCCGTAGGCTTGCAGCGCCTGCAGGCAAGCCTCGCGCGTCGGCGCGACCAGCTCGGCCGCGGCGGTCGGTGTCGGTGCTCGTAGGTCGGCGGCAAAGTCGGCCAACGTCACATCGGTATCGTGGCCGATGCCGCTCACGACCGGCATGCTCGCCGCGCAGATCGCGCGCACGACGCGCTCGTCGTTGAAGCCCCAGAGGTCCTCGAGCGAACCGCCGCCACGGCACACGATCAGCACGTCGACCTCGGCGCGTGTCGACGCGCGCGTGATCGCCTCGGCGAGCAGCACCGGCGCATCAGCGCCCTGAACCAGACTCGGGTAGATGATCACGTGCAGCTGCGGTGCGCGCCGCGCCAGCGCCGTCAGCACATCGCGCAGAGCCGCCGCTCCCAATGAGGTGACGATGCCGATCGCACTCGGATAGACCGGCAGCATGCGCTTGCGCGTCGCATCGAACAGGCCCTCGGCCTCGAGGCTCGCTTTGATCCGCAGGAACTGCTCGTACAGGGCGCCGGCACCGGCACGCTGCATCGCCTCGACGACAAACTGCAACTCGCCGCGCGGTTCATACACACTCAGGCGGCCGCGCAACTCCACGAGCTGCCCATCGGCGGGAGCGAAGTCGAGCAGGCCGGCGGCGCGCCGAAACATTGCACAGCGAACTAGCGCCGTGCCGCCCTCGGCATCCTTCAGGTTGAAGTAGCAATGACCGCTGGCGGCACGCGAGAAGCCCGAGAGCTCACCGCGCACGGTGCACGCGCCTATGCCCGCGCCGACCAGCTCGCCGACCTCGCGCACCAGCGCGGCCACGCCCCAGACTGAGCGCCGCGCGTTAGCCGCGAGCCCCTCAGTCACCGGCCAGCCCAATGCCGGCGCGGATCGGGAACTCCACAAGCGCGCCACATAAGGCGTGCGCATCCATCTCGCCTGTCACGAGCCCGTCATAAACATGCAAGCTATTGATTTTCAACGGTTTTCGCCTGCTTAAAGTTTGAGCAATCTATCGAGAACCGCGCCGCTTCAAGGCTTTGCGACGAGTTGCGCCCGGTTGCCCACAAAGTTATCCACAACAGCGGTGGATGCACGGAAGGCATCGCGTTGACCCGCCAATGGCGTTGTCGCAACGCTGCGTCGAACGGCACTCACCGGCGTGGTCTTTGGGGAGCCATAATCGCGCGACCTGAAATTCCCGACTCGCCTTGGCGAGCCATCGAAAGGGCCCGATTGTTTTCGATCATACAAGCCGCTGG
>JANYBE010000494.1 GCA_025360945.1 Rhizobacter sp.
GATGCCGGCGACGGTGTTGACCGCCTCCTCGACCTTTTTCGTGACCTCGCTCTCGACGATCTCGGGCGACGCGCCGGGGTAGTCCATCACGACCACGACAGTCGGGAAGTCGATGTTCGGGAATTGGTCGACCGACAGGCGCTGGTAGCTGAACAGTCCGAGAACGACGAACGCGAGCATGACCATCACGGCCATCACTGGGTTGCCGATCGAGACGCGCGTGAACCACATGGTCAGCGCGCCGGGGAGGCTGCGGGTGCGGTCGATGCCGCGGCGGATGCGGTCCGTACCGGCGTGCCGTCGCGCACCACACCGGCGTTGCCGCGCAGCAGTGTTGCGCCGTCGGCGGCGCCGCTGACGATCTCGACCGCGGCCTCAAGGTGGCCGTCGAAGAGCGCCTCGCCGCGTGCGCCGAGTTCGACTGTGTGCTGCACGATCTTGCCGGCGTCGATCGCCAGCACATACGGTCGGGCCTGGTCGACCCGCACCGCCGACACCGGCACAGCGATCGCGGTCTTTCGTTGCAGCTCGATCGTGCCGCGTGCGAACAGCCCCTGCCGCAATCGGGCCTGCGGCAGCAGCGCGAGGTAGACCATCACCGCACGTGTGCCGGTCTGGGTGCTCGGGTTGATGCGCACGACCTTCGCGGTGGCGGGCTCGCTTAGGCCGTCGATGCTCAGGCGCGCGAGCTGGCCGACTTGCACACCGCCCACGTCTTCGGGTGCGACTGCGGCCTCGAGCTCAATGCGCGACAGATCGACGATCTCGATTACTTTGGCGTCGATTGCGACGCGCTCGCCCGGCTGCGCGACGCGCAGCGAGACGATGCCGCTGATCGGCGCGATCAGCACCGCATCGGCGCGCGACTTGCGCGCGATTTCGGTTGCGGCCACCGCCGCTTGGTAGCTCGCCGCGGCGCCTGCCTCGGTCGAGATCGCGGTCTCGAGCGCGGTCGGCGAAATGAATCCTTGCGCGACAAGCGCGCGGTTGTTCTCGAGCGCGCGCTTGGCGATGTCGAGCTGCGTGCGTGCCGACACGGCGGTCTGATCGGCCTGCTTGAGGCGCCACTCGAACTCGGTCGTGTCGAGTTGGCCGATGATCTGGCCGGCCCTGACCGGATCGCCCTCGCGCACTGTGAGCGACTTGAGCTCGGAGGCGATCTTGGCCTTCACGACCGCGCTCGTCACGGCCTTGAGTCCGCCGGAGATCGTCAGCGTGCGAGTCAGTGGCTGTGCGCGCGCAATCAGCACGTCGGCAGAGCCCAATTCGAGCGCGAGCGGCGCGCTCGCGGCGGACGCCGCCGCTGCCGCCTCGGTGCCGGCCTCTTTGCGCGCCTTCAGCGCACGACCGCCGACGAGGACTAGCGCCAGGACCACGAGCAATGCGATCACCCACTTCAACCAGCGTTTCATGTCGACTTCTTCTTCTTTTTCGATGTGTCAGCGCGCGGGACCAGGCCGAACAGCACCATGTCGACCAGCGCGGCTATGACGACCTTGGGTTCGAGCAGAAAGGCCGCCGAGCAGGCACCCAGCGAATGCTTGTTGAGCGCCAGGAACACGAGCGGCCCAACGAGTGCGTGCACCACCTCGACGACGTTGACATCGCGGAACTCGCCGCGATCCACGCCGCGCTGGATCACCTGCGCGAGCATCTGGTTCGACGGCGACACCACTTCGTCGACATAGAACTGCGCGATCTCGGGGAAGTTGCGCACCTCCGAGGTCATTAGCTTGACGATACCGGACGCCCGTGTCTCGCCGATGCGTTCCCACCACAGGCGCAGTACGAGCGCGAGCAGCTCGGGGGTGGGGCCTTCGAACTCGCGGATGATCTGCACGCCCTCAGCGATCGGGTTGATCACGTGGTGGCGGATCACTTCCTTCAGCAGCTCTTCCTTGCTCGGGTAGTAGAGGTAGAGCGTGCCCTTGGAGACGCCCGCGCGCACGGCCACATCTTCGGAGCGGGTCGCGGCAAAGCCGCGTTCGACGAACAGGTCGAGCGCAGCGTCGAGCAATTCCTGGGGGCGGGCGTCCTTGCGGCGCTGGCGCGTCGAGGCAGTGGGAGGGGGCACGGGAAACTTTATACTGACTGATCGGTCAGTAATGTAACTTTGCCGCGCGAATGGGTCAAGGCAAGGGAGGTGTCTGCCTAGAATCCGCCCGGGCAACTGACGAGGACCACGCATGGGCACACGGCACGGGTTGAGGATGGGCTGGGCCATTGTCGCTGCAGGCCTGGTGGCCGGCTGCGCCGCGCTGCTCGGCCCGCGCACGATCGACGTGCCGCAGGCGCAGTTGCAGGGGGCGGTGGAGCGTCGGTTCCCGATCGAGCGCCGATACCTGGACCTGCTGGACGTCACAGTGGCCGCGCCGCGGGTGCTGCTACGGCCAGAGACCAACCGGATCGCGACCGAGTTCGAGGTGCTGGTGAGCGACCGCGTCTTTCATGGCCAGCACCGCGGCACGATCGCGCTGAACTACGGCCTGCGTTTCGAGCCCGGCGACAACAGCGTACGATTGACCAATGTGCGCGTTGACCGTTTCGACATCGACGGCGCGTCCGCGTTGTTGCGCCAGCCGCTCGACCGCGTTGGCGTGATGCTCGCCGAGCAGACGCTGAACGAGCGCCCAATCTACACGCTGCGACCGAAAGACGTCGAGGCCGTTCAAGAACGCGGCTATCGACCGAGCGAGATTCGTGTTACCGCGAGCGGCCTGACGATCACCTTGCTGCCCGACTCGCCACGCTAAAAGTGACATTGACCCTTGCGAGCCGCTCCGGCGCCACCATCATCGGCGGCATGCTGTTCGGGCTGAGCCGCAAGGTCGCGACCGACTTCAGCTTTTTCCTAGCCATTCCCGTGCTGATCGGCGCGAGCGTCTACAGCCTCTGGAAGGAGCGCGCTTCGCTATCGATTACCGACGCGCCAGCGCTGGTGGTGGGCACCGTCGCGTCATTTTTGGTCGCGCGGATTGTGGTGCACTGGCTGCTGAAGTTCATCGCTACACAAAGCTTCGTGTCATTCGCGTGGTACCGCATCGCGTTCGGCATCGTCATTCTGGTGACGTGGTGGCAGGGCTGGATTCACTGGGCCGAATGACTTTCTCGAACACCAGATCCCGCACCCCGTGGCCGAGCTTCAGGCCGCGGTTCTCGAACTTGGTCAGCGGTCTGTAGTCCGGCCTGGGCGCGTAGCCGGCGGCGGTGTTGTGCAACAGCGGCTCGGCCGACAGCACCGCGAGCATTTGTTCTGCGTATGGCTGCCAGTCGGTCGCGCAGTGCAGGTAGCCGCCCGGTGCGATGCGGCCCGCGAGCTGGCGTACGAATGCCGGTTGGATCAGGCGTCGCTTGTTGTGCTTCTTCTTGTGCCACGGATCGGGGAAGAACACATGCACACCAGCGAGCGAATCGGGCGCGATCATCTGCGCCAGCACCTCAACCGCGTCATGCTGGATCAGCCGCAGATTCGTCAAACCGATCTCGCCGATGCGCTTGAGCAGCGCGCCGACACCCGGCGTGTGCACCTCGACGCCGATGAAGTCGGTGGCCGGCAAGGCCTGGGCGATGGTCGCGGTTGCGTCGCCCATGCCAAAGCCGATCTCGAGTACTCTGGGTGCGTTGCGACCGAAGGCCGTGTCGAAGTCGATGCATTGCGCCCCGAAGGGCAGCACGAAGTGCGGGCCGAGATCCGCCAGTGCGCGGACCTGGCCTGAACCCATGCGGCCGGCCCGCACGACGAAGCTGCGGATGCCGCGACGGAGTGGCTGAGGGTCGATTTGATCGCTCATCTGTTCGGGGAATATGGGTCCGCAGGACACGTCAGGCGCCAGAAGGGCTCAGGCCTGCTCGCTTCGGCGCAGGTGAATCTCGAGGCGCCGCAAGCCGGTCGTCAGCGCCAGCGTCATCAGCCAGTACGCAAGCGAGATCGCGAGGTAAGGCTCCCAGTAGCGCGCATACGCGCCTGCCACGGTGCGTGCCGCATAGGCCATCTCCGCCAGACCGATCGCCGAGACGAGCGAGGTGTCTTTCAGCAACGCGATCGCGTTGTTGCCCAGCGGCGGCAGCATGCGCCGGAAGGCCTGAGGCAGAACGATGTAGCGCATCACCTGCGCAGGCCGCAGGCCAAGCGATCGGCCGGCATCGGACTGGTCGCGCGAGATTGACTGGATCCCGGCGCGAAACACCTCCGAGATGTAGGCAGCGGAGTTCAGCGTCAGCGCCACCAGGCCCGAGATCAGCGCGCCGTGTTCCTGCTTCAGTGTGCGCGCCAGCTCACCACTGACGATCAGCCCCGAGGCCGGGTGGATGAACAAGGGCATCACCGCGAAGTGGATCAGCAGGATCTGCACGAAAAGCGGTGTGCCGCGAAAGAAGCTCACGTAGACCGTCGCAGGCCAGCGCAGGCCGAAACGCGCGAGCCAGGTCCACGGCACGTGGCGCGACTTCGCGAGCCGGGCGAGTGCCAGACACAGGCCCCAGGCCGAACCCATCAGTACGCAGGCGACCGTCATGCGTAGCGTCATCCACGCGCCTTGTAAGAACAGCTCCTTGTACTCGAGAAGGATGTCGACGCGAAACCAGCCAAACCAGACGATCGGCGCTGTAGTGGGATCCATGGCTCAGCTCTTCAACGGGCGGCGAAATCCTTGGCGAACCACTTCTTGTAGATCGTGTTGTAGCTGCCGTCGGCGCGGATCGCGGCGAGACCGGCGGTGAGCTTGTCCTGCATCACCTTGTCGCCCTTCTTCACCACGATGCCAAAGCCTTCCTCGGGGAACGACGGGTCTTCGACCGACTTCAACTCTGGGTTTTGCGAGACGCGGTAGGCGATCACGCCGTTGTCGCCGATCGCCGCGTCGACGCCACCGCCAGCCAGCTCGGAGATGATCAGCGGCGTGCTCTCGAAGCGGTGGATGTTCGGATTGGTCTTGCCAAACTCGCGCGAGGCCACGTCGTCGGCCGTCGAGGCATTGACGACCGCGACCTTCTTGCCGGCGAGCGACTTCAGCGTCGTCGCGGTGCTGTTCTTGGCCACGGCGATCAGCTGGTGCGCGATGAAGTACGGCGGCGAGAAGTCGTAGCTCTGCTTACGCTTGTCGTTGATCGTGACCCCCGAGATCACCAAGTCGACGTCGCCGTTGTTCAGCGCCGCGAAGATGCCGCTCCACGGCGTGTTCACGACTTTGATCTTCAGGCCCTGCTGCTTGGCGACGGCGTTGATGATGTCGATGTCAAAGCCGACGATCTGCTTGTCCTTGTTCTCGAACGCGAACGGCGCGTAGGTCGCGCTCGAGGCGACGACCAATTCGCGGTTCTGCGCCGAGGCGTTCAGGGCGGGCAGCGTCAGAGCTAGGCCGAGAGCGAGAGCAAGAGTGCGGCGATTCATGCGCATGGGTCCTTCGAGGATGTCTAGGTGGGGCGACACCCCAGATTGTGCCCGCGCTAAACTACGCGCCGGATTGCGGGTGTAGTTCAATGGCAGAACGGCAGCTTCCCAAGCTTCATACAGGGGTTCGATTCCCCTCACCCGCTCCAAGATGTGTTCCAAAGGGGTCCCAGAGGGCAAGCCGTTCGCTTAACGTGTTGACGACTTGACGCCGGTTCGGGTCACGATTCAAGAGGGCCTCATCCGCAGGGACGAGGCCCTTCTTCTTTGCTCGACGCCCGCTGGTCAGGGCCCTTCGCCGAGAAGTACAAGATGTCTTCGAGCGACACGGGCGCCTTCGCAAGGCCCAGCTTCATGGCCGTGGTCTTGCCCTTTGAGTCGGGTAGGCAATAGTTGTAGGCCACCCGGAAGATGGCCAGGCCCATCGCGCTCGGCGTGCCCGCGGCGGTCTTGCCGAACTGGACATAGCGCTCACCGCTTCAGCCGACGGCGTCGCAGCGGCGCATGTTGGCGTTGGGCAGGACAGTGCAGCAGGGGGGGCAGATACCCGGCGAGCCGCTCAAGCTCCTCGTGGACGCCCTGGTTGCTGCGCATAGGCGTCGACTCGCACTCGCCGCACAGCCCGCACTTCAATATCGGCTTACCCGCCGCAGTGCCGACGAGCGTGTAGTCGCCTGGCTCTGACGGCGCACCTGGCGTGCGCCTGACCCGAAACGGTCGCTCAGGTACGCCGAAGTTGGCGCAAGTCGGGCTCTTGCAATGGTTGACGCTGAGCCCCCGAACGGGGCCGGTGCCCTGAAGCCCGCGGAAGAAATCTTCGCCAAGAAAAACGCCCTTGGGGCCGTAGCGGCACCAAGGGCGAATCTATTCAGTACTGTGTCAGTCCGTCAACACGTTAAGCGAACGGCTTGCCCAGAGGGACCTCTTTTTATGGCTCCTTCCGGGTGTAGTGACTTGGAAATGAGCGCGCTGCGATGACACGTAGCCCGTCTTCTTTTGGTCTCAGTGCGTCCGCTGGCCAAATGACATCGAGGCCGCTTCTTGCTTCCGGCGACGCAGGTGATGCAAATGCGACGGGCGCCTGATCGCTGCCTTCCCGACTGCGACGAAAGCGGGCCACAAGCCGTGGGTTTGGGAGACTGTGCGAACCGAGCCCATTCTCTGCACCTTGTTGCAGGGTATTGTGGGAATCTCGCTGTTCATGGGCGGGGACTCAACGCCCAGCCGTGCCGTGATGCAAAGCGCTGGCAGGGGATATCAATGGCCGCGAAAGTTCTCAAGGATGAAATCAATTGGCCGCCCGTTCTGCACTTGCTGTTCAAATACACCCAAGCGCTGATCACGTAGATGGCGCAGATAGCGGCCTGCAACCGCCACCATACGCTGGACCAACAGCTCTGCCGGTGACCGCTTTTTAGTCTGGATCGCCTCGAGGGCCGAACCTCGTGATGACGCAGGAACTGATCGCCAACATGCTCGGTGTCCGCCGTGAAGGCGTCACCGAAAGTGCGCTGAAGTTGCAAGGCGCAGGATTGATTCAGTATACGAGGGGACACATCACGGTGTTGGATCGTCCTGCGCTCGGGGCGCGGTCGTGTGAGTGCTACGCGGTGGTCAAGAGCGAATACGAACGCTTGCTTCCCGACAACGTGGCCACGCAGACGACCAGCTCAGCGCCTGACTCGACCGATATCGCTGAACGCGATCAGGAAGCCCCCACCGGACGGGTCCATGGCGGCCGAGGCCTGCACCGTGCGCGGCTCGGCGCCAAGCTGCAGCAGTTCCAGCTGGCAGACCTCGCCTTGGCGACCCTCGTTCGTGCGCGCGAGCAGCGTGCGCAAAGTGTCTGCACTGCGGGGAGCAAGCAAACTGTCGAGGGCTCGACCCAACAATTGGGCAATGTCCCGCTGATAGTTGCAACCGGCGGCGGTGCGGTGCACGTTACGCGG
>JANYBE010000509.1 GCA_025360945.1 Rhizobacter sp.
CTGGTGCATCACCTCACGAGCATCGACGGGGTCAAGCAAATCGACCACGTCAAGCTGAAAAAGACGGTGTCGACCGCCATGCGCATGCTCGACAACGTGATCGACATCAACTACTACGCCGTGAAGAAGGCGCGCGACTCGAATCTGAAGCACAGGCCGGTCGGTCTGGGCATCATGGGCTTCCAGGATGCGTTGTATGAACTTGGCATTCCGTATGCATCCGAAGCCGCCGTCGACTTTGCCGATCGATCGATGGAGGCGGTCTGCTACCAGGCCTACTGGGCCTCGACCGACCTTGCCGGCGAGCGTGGCCGCTATTCGAGCTACCGCGGCTCGCTGTGGGATCGCGGCATCTTGCCGATCGATTCCCTCGACCTGCTCGCCGAGCAGCGCGGCGGTTATGTGGAGGTGGATCGCAGTGTCACGCTCGACTGGGATGCGCTGCGTGCGCGCATCCGCGAACACGGCATGCGCAACTCGAACTGCGTGGCGATCGCGCCGACCGCGACCATCTCCAACATCGTCGGCGTGAGCGCCTCGATCGAGCCGTCGTTCGGCAACCTGTCGGTGAAGTCGAACCTGTCGGGCGAATTCACCATCGTCAACGAGTACCTGGTGCGCGACCTGAAGAAGCTCGGCCTGTGGGACGACGTGATGGTGATGGACCTCAAGCACTTCGACGGCTCACTGCGTCGCATCGACCGTGTGCCCGAGGATCTGAAGGCCTTGTATGCGACCGCGTTCGAGATCGAGACCGAGTGGCTGGTGGAGGCTGCGGCGCGACGCCAGAAGTGGATCGACCAGGCGCAGTCGCTCAACATCTACATGGCCGGCGCGTCAGGCAAGAAGCTCGACGAGACCTACAAGCTCGCGTGGCTGCGCGGTCTGAAGACGACCTACTACTTGCGCACCGTCGGCTCGTCGCATGCAGAGAAGTCCACCGTGAAGGCAGGTCACATGAATGCGGTGTCCAGCGGTGGTGGTGCGACGTCGATCGCGGCCAAGACAATCGATGCTGCGATGAGCGTGAGTCATGTCGAGCCTGCGACCGACATGAAGTTTTGTGCGATCGACAATCCCGACTGCGAGGCGTGCCAGTGATGCTCCGGTCGCACTCGCAATCATGTGAGGGAGCGCGGTGCTGCATGGACTGAGTCGATGCGATACCGCAACAGGCAACACGCGCGAATGTCAATAAGTGCTTGGGGTTATCTCGCAACACTCTCATAATTAGAACGCACAGGAAAATTCCACCATGCTGGTTTGGGAAGAAGAAGTTAAACCCGCTACCGCCCACACTGCGGCTCACATCGCGAGCCTTGCGCAAGCGACTCTCGCGCATGCATCTGCCGCGCAAGCACCCCAGTCTTCACCATCGATCGATGCATCGGTGACCGAAGACAAGCCGGCGACGATGCGTCGGGTGAAGGCCGCCGACAAGCGCATCATCAACGGCCAGACCGATGTCAATCAGCTGGTACCGTTCAAGTACAAGTGGGCCTGGGAAAAGTATCTGGCCACGTGCGCAAATCACTGGATGCCGCAAGAGGTCAACATGTCGCGTGATATCGCGACCTGGAAAGATCCGAATGGGCTGACCGAGGATGAGCGCCGCATCATCAAGCGCAATCTCGGCTTCTTCGTGACCGCCGATTCGCTCGCCGCCAACAACATCGTGCTCGGCACGTATCGCCACATCACCGCGCCCGAGTGCCGCCAGTTCTTGCTGCGCCAAGCCTTCGAAGAGGCGATCCACACCCACGCGTATCAATACATCGTCGAGTCGCTCGGTCTGGACGAGAGCGAGATCTTCAACGCGTACAACGAAGTCAAGTCGATCCGCGACAAGGACGAGTTCCTGATCCCGTTCATTGCGGCGATCATGGATCCCAACTTCCACACTGGCACGCCCGAGAATGATCAGACGCTGCTCAAGTCGCTGATCGTGTTCGCGTGTCTGATGGAAGGCTTGTTCTTCTATGTCGGGTTCACGCAGATCCTCGCGCTGGGTCGTCAGAACAAGATGACGGGTGCGGCCGAGCAGTACCAGTACATCCTGCGCGACGAATCGATGCACTGCAATTTCGGCATCGATCTGATCAACCAGATCAAGCTCGAGAATCCGCATCTCTGGACAACGCAGTTCAAATCAGAGATCAAGGCCTTGTTCCTGAAGGCGGTCGAACTCGAATACCGCTATGCCGAAGACACGATGCCGCGTGGCGTGCTCGGCATGAATGCGTCGATGTTCAAGGGTTACCTGCGCTACATCGCAAATCGGCGCGCGACCCAGATCGGGCTGGAGGAATTGTTTCCGAACGAAGAGAACCCGTTTCCGTGGAGGAGTGAAATGATCGACTTGAAGAAGGAGCGCAATTTCTTCGAGACGCGCGTGATCGAGTACCAGAGCGGTGGCGCGTTGTCTTGGGATTGAACAGAGCATCGGGTGCGCGCAAACGCCCGGTTGAAAGTCTCTTGCGCAGACAAAGGCGAGAGCAAACGAGAGATCAAGATTTGCGATGCGTGATGTGCCGACACAGAAGCGGCGCACGCGGGTCGCGACCGAATTCATCGTACTGGGGCGCCCCTCCTGGGCAGACTCCGGACGGTGAATAGCTGTCGAGCATCAGTTCGCTGGTGCGAGGCGGTTCTTTTTGCAACTTGATCAAGGAGAAACGAAATGGCAACTGCAAAGAAAGCTCCGGCGAAAAAGGCCGCAGCAAAGAAGGCTCCGGCGAAGAAGGCCGCAGTGAAGAAGGCTCCGGCAAAGAAGGCCGCGGCGAAGAAGGCTCCGGCAAAGAAGGCCGCAGCGAAGAAGGCTCCGGCAAAGAAGGCCGCAGCGAAAAAGGCCCCGGCTAAGAAGGCCGCGGCGAAGAAGGCCCCGGCTAAGAAGGCCGCAGCGAAGAAGAAGGCCCCGGCAAAGAAGGCCGCAGCGAAGAAGGCCCCGGCAAAGAAGGCCGCAGCGAAGAAGGCTCCGGCTAAGAAGGCTCCGGCTAAGAAGGCCGCAGCGAAGAAAGCTGCGAAAAAGCCTGCCGCGGCCGCGAAGAAGGCTCCAGTTGTCGTCGCGGCTGTACCACCCGCGAAGACCGCGTTGAGTCCTCAAGCTGCTTGGCCCTTCCCGACGGGCAGCAAGCCCTGACCGGCTTGGTTTGAGTCTGCGCAGCCCGGCTTCGGCCGGGCTGTTGCATTTCAGGTCAACGAGATCGTCGGCATGGAGGTCGTGCTGGCGCGCGACGAATCACAGATTCGGCGTCAGCGGACCGAGGGTGTGGTTCTGCCCCCCCCGGCACGCGATCTTGATCGCGCCGACGCGGTTACCCAGCTCGATGCAGCGTTTCAGCGTCCAGCCCCGCTCTATGCCATAAAGCAGTGCGGCACGGAACGCGTCGCCACAACCCGTCGGATCGACCACTGCGCTCGCGACAACACCCTCAATCCTGGTTCGCACACCCTGTTGCCAGAGATCGCATCCGCTGGCGCCAAGTGTGACGACAACACCCCGAAGATGCGATCGCGACAGCGATTCCAAAGTCTGCCCAGTTCGGTCGCAAAGCATCTGCGCCTCGTAATCGTTCACGGCGATCCAGCTGGCCTGCGCCACAAAGCGCATCAGCTCCGTGCCGTCGAACATCGGCAATCCTTGACCAGGGTCGAAGATGAACGGAATCTTTGCCTGTTCGAGCTGCGCCGCGTGCTGGAGCATCGCATCGCGCCCGTCGGGCGCAACGATGGCCACGCGGATGTCGTCGCGCACTGGCACCGGCTGAAGATGAGCCGACTGCATCGCGCCGGGATGGAAGGCCGTGATCTGGTTGTTGTCGGCATCAGTGATGATGATCGCCTGTGCCGTGTGGCTGTCTGCGATCATTTGCACGTACTCGGTGCCCGCGCCCCAGGACTCGATGCGCTCAACGTAGTCGCTGCCATCGGGACCGAGCGCTGCCATCACCAGAGGCTGCCCACCCAACAGGCTGAGCGTGTACGCGATGTTCCCCGCGCAACCGCCGAACTCGCGGCGCAACGTGGGAACCAGGAACGACACGTTGAGAATGTGCAATTGCTCCGGAAGGATCTGCTGCGCAAATCGCCCCGGAAACGTCGTGATGGTGTCGAACGCTAGTGAACCGCAGATGAGTGCCGGCATGAAGACTCCGAAGAAGAGGTGACAGGATGGTGGCCGCGCGCTCTTGGCGCTGTTGCCTTCAGGGGTAGAAGATCTCGACCGTGTAGCCGGTGATGCGAACGCTCCCGGTCGTAAGCAGCAACTGCAAAGGCAATTCAGCCCCAGCTGGCAGGGTTGGGGTGGCACCGCGCCACTCAGTCGACGCGAGCATGCGGCGCGCAACGAGCTGCCCGGCTGCATCGGTCAGACCGAGATCGATGGAAGGCAAGGCCAAGGTCATCGCACCGCGATTGCGAAGCGTCACGGCTAAGCTGAAGACCTCCGGCCCCGTGGCACGCGTGAGGGCTGTGCTCTCGACCGCGATGTCCTCGATGCGTTTCGGGGCCTGGATCGAACAACTCAGCGCCGCGCACCACGCGGTGAGCGCAGGCTTCATCGCGGGCCAGCGCATCGCGACGCTGTCTCGAAAATGATGCCCGGCTTGCAGCACCAGCGAGGTCGACAGAATCAGGCCCGCGACGCACAGCGCGATGCGTGTTGCGGGCGCGTGCCAACGCGCCCGGCGCTGCGCATGTCGCATGAACTCCGGCGCCGGCGTCGCCGCATGCGCAGGGTCCGACGCCAACACCGTCGTGTCGTGGATCGGCATCATCATCTCGCTCGACCCCGAATCGGGCTCGAACTGCGCGTCCGGAAACTCCAGGCGATCGCGCTCGCCGATCCGCGTAGCCGGTGTCGAACCGCTCTCATTGCGCCGCGCGCTGATCAAATGCGCGTCCAGGCGATCGACCAGAAATGGATCGGAGCTGGCCTCGCTATGAAATGGCGCAGCCGCAGTGCCTGATGCCCCGGCCGGCACAGTCTCGCCCGGTGACCACTCGGGCGGCGTGTCCCGCTCGAGGTCGAACAAGCTCTCCAGCGCATTGAATACTTCGTTGCAGCGGCCGCATCGGACCCAGCCTTCGGAGACCTTGAGCTGATCCTGCACCACCCGGAAGACGGTGCCGCAGGCAAAGCATCGTGTTGCCAGACTCATGGTCGAATCATCCCACGCGGATCCGCTTCGATCACGACCGGCGCCGTCCCGTCATCAGAATCCAGCCGTCCTCGCTGTCAGTGACGGCCAGCGTCAACCACGGCGCGTACGCTGCCTTCAACTCGTCCATTTGCCGTTCCAAGATGCCGGCCAGCACCAGATCGCCGTCCAGCGCCACATGGCCACACAGCAGTGGGGCCAGCAACTTCAACGGCGTGGCCAGAATGTTGGCAAAGACCAGCGCATAGTCACCTCGCGCTGCATCGGGCAAGCCCGCGTGCAACAAGGCGCCATTTGCCAGCGCGTTCGCCTGCGTCGACTCGACGGCGCTCGGATCAATGTCCACCGCATCGACCTGTCGCGCGCCATGCAGCGCGGCCGCGATGGCGAGAATGCCCGAACCGCAACCATAGTCCAATACGCGAGCCCAACCTGCCGAGCGGCTCGGTGCCTGCAGGGCCGTCCACCGCAAGCACATGCGCGTTGTCGGATGCGTGCCGGTGCCGAACGCCAGCCCCGGATCAAGGCGGATCACGCACTTGGCCTCGGCCGGCGGCGCATGCCAGCTCGGCACGATCCAAAAGTCCGGCGTAATGGCCACTGGCGCGAACTGCGACTGTGTCAGACGCACCCAATCCTGATCTTCGACCGCAAGGATGGCCTGTACGCTGACGTCGTGCGCCCAATCCTGTGCGAGCAAGAGCGTTGCCGCTTCGGTGGCCTGCGTTTCGTCAGCAAACAAGGCGCGCAGCAACGAACGTCGCCAGCCGGCCCGCGGCGCGGGCATGCCAGGCTCGCCGAACAAGGCCTGCTCGGTGTCGGAGTCGGCATCGGCATCCTCGACCGACACCGAGAGTGCCTCGAGCTCGTTGATCAATGCGTCCGACGCACCTTCGACGCAGTCCTCCGGCGCCAGCAGCAGCAGCTCAACCATGGCGACGCGGCGTGCTCAGCGCTTGTGACGGCCGAGCCAGCCTTCGAGGTAATGGATGCTGGTGCCGCCTTCGATGAACTTGGCGTCGACCATCAACTCGCGGTGCAGCGGGATGTTAGTCAGGATGCCCTCGATCACCGTCTCCGACAGCGCGATACGCATCCGCGCCAGCGCCTGGTCGCGGGTGTCGCCATGGACAATGATCTTGCCGATCATCGAGTCGTAATTGGGCGGCACGAAGTAGTTCGTATAAGCGTGCGAGTCCACGCGCACGCCGGGGCCACCGGGTGGGTGCCACATCGTGATCCTGCCGGGCGAGGGCATGAAGTTGTACGGATCTTCCGCGTTGATGCGGCACTCCAGTGCATGCCCGCGCATCTGAATCGCACGCTGGGTGAAGGGCAGTTTCTCGCCGGCAGCGATGCGGATCTGCATCTGCACGATGTCGATGCCGGTCACCAGTTCGGTCACCGGGTGTTCGACCTGCACCCGCGTATTCATCTCGATGAAGAAGAACTCGCCGTTCTCGAACAGGAACTCGAAGGTGCCCGCGCCGCGATAGCCGATCCTCTTGCACGCCGCCGCGCAACGCTCACCGATACGCTCGATGGTGCGCCGCGGAATGCCCGGCGCGGGTGCCTCCTCGATGATCTTTTGGTGGCGCCGTTGCATCGAGCAATCGCGCTCGCCCAGCCAGACCGCGTTTTTGTGCTCGTCCGCCAGCACCTGGATCTCGATGTGGCGCGGATTCTCGAGGAACTTCTCCATGTACACGGCCGAGTTGCCGAACGCCGCGCCCGCTTCGGCGCGCGTCGTCTGCACCGCATGAATCAGTGCTGCCTCGGTGTGCACGACGCGCATGCCGCGCCCGCCACCGCCGCCCGAGGCCTTAATGATGACCGGGTAACCGACCGCGCGCCCGGCCTTGATGATTTCCTTCGGGTCGTCCGGCAACGCACCTTCCGAGCCCGGCACGCAAGGCACACCCGACTTGATCATCGCCTGCTTGGCCGAGACCTTGTCGCCCATGACACGGATCGACGCCGGCGTCGGTCCGATGAAGGTAAAGCCGCTGCGCTCGACGCGCTCGGCGAAGTCGGCGTTCTCGGCCAGAAAGCCGTAGCCCGGATGGATCGCCTCGGCGTCCGTCACTTCGGCCGTCGAGATGATCGCTGGCATGTTGAGGTAGCTTTGTGCCGACGCGGCCGGCCCGATGCATACGGCTTCGTCGGCGAGCTTGACGTACTTTGCGTCGCGATCCGCCTCGGAATAGACGACGACCGACTTGACGCCCAGTTCCCGGCATGCGCGCTGTATGCGAAGGGCAATCTCGCCCCGGTTCGCGATCAGGATCTTCTTGAACATGGATCGCGCCTTATTCGATGACGAACAAGGGTTGTCCGAACTCCACGGCCTGGCCGTTCTCGCACAAGATGCGCTTGACCGTGCCCGACTTATCGGCTTCGATCTCGTT
>JANYBE010000259.1 GCA_025360945.1 Rhizobacter sp.
GACTTCCGGGAGTCGCTGTCTCGGTTGGTCACGACGCTCGCGAGTGCCGGCGTCACCAGCTGCTCGTTGGCCTGGAGAAGCTGCGCCGCCTGGTTGCCATCGAGTCGATGTTCGGCCTGAACGACGTCCTGCAGCAGGCGCGTCAGCACCGATCGCATGGCTTCCAATGGCTCGTCCGGTCGGGCCCGGGCCTGTTTGCCTATCGACGCCGGCGCGTCGCGCCGGTCTGGGGGTTCGTTCACGTCGCGAAGCTCGGGTTGAACAGGTCACTCATGGCCGACACCGACCGTACCCGCCAGCAGATCAGGAGCGCGCTTTTTGGTCGGTCGCCCGCCGAGCAAGCCTTCTTGGTCGGCGAGTGGCGCTCCGAGGCAAATGCCTGCCGCGTCGATGCTGAACTCGCGCAGCTCATCCGAGTGCGCACTCGCGCGCACCTTGACCACAGCCATCACGCGTCGCAAACGGCTGTCGACCTCGATGTAGCGCTGCACGATGATCGCGTCCGTCATGAAGGCCGTGCCATACGGGCTGAAGCGCAGGTCGGTATAACGGTCTTCGAGCTCGGAGGTCATCAGCACGGTGACGCCGGCACTCGCGAGCGTCGTGACCAACCGAGACAGCGACTCCCGGAAGTCTTCGCGGAAGGTCGGCGCCAGCGCCAGTTCGAAGCCGGACAGAGAGTCGATGACGACGCGGGTCGCCCTGAGGCGACCGATCTCGCCGAGCAGCAGGAACAAAACCTCGTCGATCGAGAGATCGGCGGCGCGGCTGTCCACCAACCCGACTTGCCCGCTTTCGATGAGGTCGGCGACGACGCGGTTGCGCGACTGGCCGGGACGCTGCTCGAAGGCCGCGATCACACCGGTCTCGCCGCAGCGCGCGCCTTCGGCCAGGAAGGCCGCGGCCAGAATGCTCTTGCCCGAGCCGGATGGGCCGGCGACGAGCAGCGAATAGCCGCGCGGCAGGCCACCGCCCAGCATGTCGTCCAGGCGCGCCACGCCCATCCGCACGCGCGGGGCCACCCGCACGGCCGCGGCGTCGGCCTCGGACTGAACTGCAACGCGTGCGGGCGCGAACACCTCGATGCCCGCGGGGCCGATGCGGAAGGTGTGCAGCCCGGGCAAGGTCGCCTGGCCGCGCATTTTCATGATTTCCATCTTGCGAACCATCGAGTTGCGCTGCACGCTCTGGCGCAACCAGATCAGGCCGTCGGAGACGGTGAACACCGGATTGACATCGGTCTCACTGGAGTATTCCCCGATCAAGAAGGTCGTGGCCTGCCAGCTCGTCATCTGCATTCCGAGCTGCTGCACGAACTGCTGCAAGTCCCCGTGAGGGTTCGCGTCGGTCTGGTTGGCGAGCACCGCCGAACGAAACGAATCCACGAAGACGAGCGCCGGGTTGTGCTGCGTGACCTCGTCGACGATGCGCTTGAGCACCCGATCGAGCTCGCCGGACATCGCGTCGTCCGACAGGTTGACGAAGCGGATCGAGCGATTGACCGACTCGCTGTCAAAGAACTCGAACTGCTGCTGGTAACGCAGCATCTTCAGCGGCGGCTCGCCCAGCACCGTGAAGTAGATCGCGGGCCGCTGCGGCGTGGCCAACGCGAACATCATCTGGTGCGCCAGCGTGGTCTTGCCGCAACCCGGCGGGCCGGCGATCAGGTTGAACGAGAACTCGGGCAGCCCGCCGCCAAGCACCTCGTCCAGCCCCGGCACGCCGGTGGCCAGGCGGTTGATGGTCACTTTGGTCGTCATGGTCACTTGTCCTGCGCCGCGAGCGATCCGCTCAAATACGTGATCCACACCGGGCGGAGCAGGCGTTCTGTCAGCGCGACGCCGATCAAGCCGGTCAGCAACTCGTGGAAAGTTTTCACCAGCAGCAAGCCGCCTGCAGCGGCATCGGCACTCGTCTGCCGCGCGAGCGCAGATTTCAGCGCTTCGATGTCCATCACCGAGGGATCATGCGTGGCCGCAAGCCAACCGCGAACCCGGCCAGTTTGATGAAGACTGCGCTGGTACAGCGCCGCCACGCCACGCTGGCCGATGACGGGGGCCAGCGCGGCATCGAGGTCAATGCAGGTCGCGCCGATGGCGTCGGCAATCTGCGCCGCACCCGTGCCCGATTCGACCGCACGGGCCAGGAAGGATGCGATGAGATCGGTAGGCTGGCCGTGCATGGAAGTGATCGCTGAACCAAGTAATCGAATGACAGGCAGTCCCGCTTCGACACGCTGTTGAATGCCCTGATGCCATCTCCACACTCCGCGGGGTTTGCCTCTTCGGTCTCACGTTTGACACTAGCCCCCGACACCCATGAAGTCTGTTCGGCAACGCACACTGCAGCTAACTCGATTCCAGCGTGCCCGCTCGCCGAGCGGACACGCCGCATCCCGCCGAGGGCGTCGCCCGCGACCGCTGCGTCGATGCGGCGACTATTCGAAGATGCCCTGGAACTCGCTGGGGAGCGTCTCGAGCGGCGCCTCGATCACGTCTAGCCCTTGCACCAGCTCGATCGAAGAGTCGCGCCACGGGCTTTGTTCGTCGACAGGGTCTCCCGGCCTGGCCGCAGGCGCTGGCGGGCTGGCTTTCGTCGTATCGGGCTCATGAACGAGCCGCTGAAAACTCCGCACGGCGTCTCCTCGACTGTGGGCCGTCCAAGTGGCGGCCCTTGTAGGTGTAACTGAAAGTGTATCAACGGAACCCGGCCCTGTCGCGTCAATTCGTCGTCTGCGGGTTCAGGCGGTCACGTGGGCGGGGCATGCTGCCGAATATGCGGTCCCAAACGGCGCTGGTGACGCCATAGCAGACCGGTGCGTCGATATGGTGGTGCAGGGCGTGCCAGCGCTTGCGGTGCCTAAGCCAGGCGCTGTCGGCGCGCCAGTGGTGGGTCGCATGATGCGTGATCGCGTAGGCCAGATAGCCCGCGAGCAGGCCCAGCGTCAGCGCGCACGAGAGCCACAGATCCCCCAGCAGCCAGGCCGGCACGAAGACGAGCAGGACGATCAGCGTCGCGCTCAGGACCGTCGGCGCGCAGATCAGGGCGCCGGGTCGTCGATGGTGAGCCGCGTGCCAACTGCGAAACGGCTCCAGGCCGTGCAGCACGAAGCGGTGCAAGACGTATTCGACCGCCGTCCAGCCCACCAGCCCGGCGACGGCCCAGAGCACGGCGATCAACCCGTGGGAGCGGGGGCTGGCCAGCATCAGCAGCGCCGTCATTCCTGCCACCGCGCCGCCGTAGAGCGCGAAATCGGCGCGATAGGCCAGCTTGCTTTGTTCCAGCGTGAACAGGCCCATGGTTCTTCGGATGCGTCGCTTCCCAGGATCGGGCCAGTGCGTCAATGGGCACCAAGTTAGCGGCGCGACCTGCCCGTGTCTGTGCGCCAGCGCACGCTGCCGGAACGTCCGGCGCGTTGTCAGGCGGTAAGCCGAACCCGCTCACGCTTGGCGCCCCGTTTGTTCGGTCCGCACACAAAATCGGCGTCCGCCTGTCTATACTTTGATGAGCCGTTGTTCT
>JANYBE010000569.1 GCA_025360945.1 Rhizobacter sp.
CTCGTTGACGTTCAGGCTCGCGTCGTTGGGCGCCGACACCTGGCCGAACTGGGTCAGCGGAATCGCCACGTTCGAGGTCGCGCCGCTCGCGCCGATCGCCAGCGTCTTCGCCTTGAACGCATTGTTGAACTTGAACTGGAACGTGATGTGTTCCTTGCCGTCGCCGACGTTGTCGATGTGGATCTCGTACAGCGCATTCGGATCGAGCTTGAAGTAGTTCGGGCCGCCGTAGGCATCCTGCAGCGGCAGATAGTCCGCGATCAACGTGACGAAGCCGGTGCGGCCGGGCTCATAGCTGTTGAACATGTAGAAGTCGGCGGCGTCGACCTTGGGCATCGCGGTGATCGACGGCGCCTCGCGGTGGCTGGAGGCCACTACCGCGGTCGAGACACCGAACAACGCGGCGGTGGCCGCGCACAGCGGCAACAGCCGCACTGAGGAGAGTCGTTTCATGTTCGCATCCTTGTCAAGCGGTGGGGGTGAGACGCGATGCGATCGTTGATCACACTTCGCGTCTGAAGGGGGCTTACGCGCGCCCTTCACCGCCGGATGCAAGGCTTGGAAAGAATTTCTGGCTCGAACCGACTCAACTCGGCGAGCGCACCTTCTTCATGCGCTGCGCGACTTCCTGACGAAGCTCACGCCGCATGCGCGCGGCCGCATCGCGGCGACGCTGGTTGTCGGTGACAAGCACCAGTGGCGGCACGGCCACGGCCTTGCGCTCGTCGTCCGTCGCGACCATCGTGAAGAAGCAGCTGTTCGCGTGCCGCGTGCTCTGCGTCTGGATGTTCTCGGTCATCACCTTGATGCCGACCTCCATCGAGGTCGTGCCGGTGCAGTTCACGCTCGCCATGAAGGTGACCAGCTCGCCCACGTGGATGGGTTCGCGGAACGTCACCTGGTCGACCGACAGCGTCACCACGTAGCGCCCTGCGTAGCGGCTGGCGCACGCGTAGGCCACCTGGTCCAGCAGCTTCAGGATCGTGCCACCGTGGACGTTGCCGGCGAAGTTCGCGATGTCGGGCGTCATCAGCACGGTCATGTGCAGCTCGTGTTTGGGCAGGTGCATTGCGATCTCCGGTTCAGACGAGCGGTTTGACATCAATGTGCGCACGGGCGTCGACCCAGGCGGCGAATTCGTCGCGCAGACGCTCGCTCTCCTTCAGCGCACGCGACCAGGCCTTGATCCGGGCCGCCCCGTCATCACCGAAAAATTTGAAGTCAGCGCGATCGGGGAGCTTGGCATTGGGCAGCGTCGCGATCCATGCCGGATTCGGCGACAGCACGATCACGTTCGACAGCGCCGCGGTCGCGCGGTGCCGGTGCTTGAAGAACTTGTCGAGCCAGCCCGGGACTACGCTCTGCTGGAAGTGCGGGTACAGCACCAGCGCAGGCGCGGGACCGTCAAGCATTGATGCATAGTTCAGGTGCAGGTGGTAGTCGGTGACGCCGCCGTCCCAGTACGGACCCTTCGGGCCGCCGGGGATGTTGTGCACCGGGTCGAGCCAGTAGGGGATCGAGCAGCTCGCCAGGATGCTCAGCGGCAAGTTCTGCGCGCTTAGCGCCGCGGTGTGGGTGCGGTAGTCGCCCAACGAAATGGGCATCTTCTCGCGCGGGTCAGAGAAGATCACGCGCTCCCACCAGCCACTCATCGCGCGCCGGCTCAGCGCGTTGGTCGCGAACGCGCCGGCGTAGCTCAGCGGCGTGCTGATGCTGGAGAGCGCACGGCCGTGGAGACGCAGCAGATGACGACCGCGGCTGGTGAACACGTGCAGGCGAAAGCGAGGATTGGTCAGCAGCTCGTGCGTGCGTTCGCCGAAGCGCGCGACCAGGTTCGCGCCGAACACCTCGCTCACGTGCCGCGGCGTCGGCGGCTTGCCGGGCGCGTGTTCGTAGTCCTGGCGCAGGTAGTCGTCGGCCATCTGCGCCAGCGCCCTGGCCGGGTCGTTCAGACTGGCCGCGGCCATGCGCCACGCACCGATCGAGGCGCCGAGCAAATGGACCGGTGCCGTGGCACGCGTCAGCCATTCACCGAAGATGAACTGGTCAAGCGCGTTCAGCATCAGTCCTTTCGGCCCGCCCGCGGCCGCCGGGATCGCGCGCACGTGCTGCGGCTGCGGGCCGTGTTCGCGCAACGCTTGCAACGCGCGCGGGCCGGCATGGATGCTTAGGGCTTGCATGCCCCGCACTGTATAGCGACGCGCCTCAGCGTTTGGTCTGCACGCGCGCGAACGCGTCGGCCATCGCCGAGCCGCCGGCCTGCGTCGCAGTGGGGCGTCCTGCGGTCGCGCGCTCGCCATGTGCCGGTGCGCGGTAGGCGTTGTTCGCCGCGCGCTCGCCCGCAGGCACCGGCTTCGCGTCGAGTTTCATCGTCAGCGAGATGCGCTTGCGGGCCAGGTCGACCTCGAGCACCTTGACCTTGACGATGTCCCCGGTCTTCACGATTTCGCGCGCGTCGTTGACGAACTTGTTCGCGAGCTGGCTGACGTGGATCAACCCGTCCTGGTGCACGCCCAGATCGACAAAGGCACCGAACTGCGCGACGTTACTGACGGTGCCTTCCAGCGTCATGCCGGCGACCAGGTCCTTGATGTCTTCGATGCCGTCGTTGAAACGCGCGACCTTGAAATCCGGGCGCGGATCGCGGCCCGGCTTCTCGAGCTCGGTCAGCACGTCACCCACCGTGATCGCGCCGAAACGCTCATCGGCAAATGCCTCTGGATTCAACGCGCGGATCACGTCGCTGCGGCCCATCACCTCGGCCGCAGGCTTCTTAAGCGCGGCCAGCATGCGCTCGACGAGCGGGTAGGTTTCGGGGTGCACCCCGGATTGATCGAGCGGGTTGTCACCACCACGGATGCGCAGAAAGCCCGCGCTCTGCTCGAAGGTCTTCGCGCCCAGCCCGCTCACATCGAGCAGTTGCATGCGGCTTCGGAACGCACCGTTCGCATCACGCCAGCGCACGATGCTGGCGGCGACCGTGCCGCTCAGTCCGGAGACGCGCGACAGCAGTGGCGCAGACGCCGTGTTCAGATCCACGCCGACCGAGTTCACGCAATCCTCGATCACCGTGCCGAGGCTCCTCATCAGCTCGCTCTGGTTCACGTCGTGCTGGTACTGGCCGACGCCGATGCTCTTCGGGTCGATCTTCACCAGCTCGGCGAGCGGGTCTTGCAGGCGCCGCGCGATGCTCACAGCACCGCGCAGGCTCACGTCGAGGTCGGGCAACTCCTTGCTCGCGTACTCGCTGGCCGAGTACACCGACGCGCCGGCTTCGCTGACGACGACCTTCTCTAGCTTGATGTCGGGTGATACCTGTTGAATGCGCTTGATCAGGTCGGCGGCAAGCTTGTCGGTCTCGCGGCTGCCGGTGCCGTTGCCGATCGCGATCAGGTTCACGGCATGCGTGGCGCACAACAGCCCCAGCGTGTGCAGCGAGCCTTCCCAATCCTTGCGCGGCTCCAGCGGGTAGACGGTGTGCGTGGCCAGCACCTTGCCGGTGGCATCCACCACCGCCACCTTGCAGCCGGTGCGGATGCCCGGGTCCAGCCCCATCACGACGCGCGGGCCGGCCGGCGCGGCCAGCAGCAGGTCGCGCAGGTTCTCGGCGAAGACCTTGATCGCCACGCCCTCGGCCTTTTCGCGCAGGCGCGAGAACAGGTCGCGCTCCAGGCTCAGGCTGAGCTTGACCTTCCAGGCCCATCACCACTGGCAACGTGTTGCCGCCGTGCTCAAATACGAACTGCTCATGTATCTCGCGACGGTGTTCATTTACAATCGATGCACTCGACTGATCGACGCGAGTCCAACGAGTGTTTTGCCCCAGACCAATGGTATTTCATCGGGCGACTGGAGGAGACGCAGGTACGAAGTGGATAACAGTGTACCAATTACAGCCCCACCCCATTTGCAGCAACACACGACTCGTCGGCAAGTGCGCGGTTGTGTTTGGGCTGTTCATGGCACATCTAATGTACGCCATGTTCTGGTGGGCCGACGTGTGGCCGTATGCACTGGTATGGGTGGCCAGCATTTGTCACGGTCAGTTAGGGGCAAAACGTTTGTCCTGTCCTGTCCTCCTCGCCCTTCTCGAAAATAAACGATGATAACTTGTGCACAG
>JANYBE010000590.1 GCA_025360945.1 Rhizobacter sp.
ACCTCCTCGGGTGTCGGCTTCGAGTGCGCGGCAACCCACTCCCTTAGCGTGACGCCTAGCGCCCGGTCCACCGCGATGAAGGGCCAGTGGTCCTGCACGCCGACCTCGGCCGCATGCGCCAGGTTCGGGTGGTCGAGCCGCGCGGCGAAGCGCGCGTCGCGCAGCCAATCCTCCAGCGCGGCCGCATCGGGAGGCTGCACGCGCGGCATGGTCAGCATGACCTCGTGACCGCCGACCGGGTCGAAGGCCAGCCACGCCATCGTGCCGGCGCTCTTACCCAGCAGTCGACGCAGCTCGAAGCGGCCGAACGCCCGTGTCGGGCTGGTGTTGGCAGTGGGCAAGGCGTGAGCGACCATCGCGGCGAAGATGAAGTTGACCCGATTGGACCCCGTCGGGCACCGGCCCGGTGCAAGGATCAGGCGGCGCAATTCAAGCCAATTGACCGGATTGCAAGGGCCGCGTCAGTCGATCTCGATGACGCCGCCGCTGCCGGTGACGAAAGCGCAGCGCACCGCGGCGCCGGGCTGCAGCTGCTGCACGGCCCCACGGTAGCGCTTGAGCTGTTCGCGGTAGGCCACCAGCTCCTGCGGCGCATGGCTGAGCTTGTAGTCCAGCACCCACCAGGCATCGGCGAGCTGCACCAGCCGGTCGATGCGCAGCACTTCGCCCGCCACGCTCACCGGCACCTCGTTGCCCGCCCAGCGCAGCGCCGCATCGTCGAAGAAACGCGCGCAATCCGCGCTGCCCAGGATTCGGCGGGCGACTTGCTCGGTAGCATCCGGCGCGCTGTCGAACTCGAGCGCGGCGGCGAGCGCGAGCTCGCTCAGCGCGGTGCCGCTCGCGACCGGCCGCGCGCCGCTCGCCCATTCGAGCGTGCGGTGCACGGCCTGGCCCAGGCGGGTTGCCTCGGTGTCAGGGCTGTTCACTGCGGGCGCAGCGGGGCGCTGCTCGCGCAGCGCCACCGTGGCGATCGTCCTAAGGATGAACGGCTCATCCGTGGCGGCGCGCGCGCGCGTCGCGTCGGACTTTTCGTTTGCCCCCCAAGTCATCGCCAGCGGCGCCACCCGCGCCCACCACCCGACCCCGGGCGCGGCGCGCGACGGCTCGGTCGCGCTGAACACCAGCCGCTGCCTGGCGCGCGACATCGCCACGTACAGACCATTAAGTTCCTCGCGCTGGCGCGCCTGCACCTCGGCGGCGAGCAGCGGCAAGAGTGACGGGGGGCACGCGCTTTCGGCATACACGAACGCGCAGCGCCGCGGCCGTTCGGCGTCGACCGGCCAGTCGACCAGCAAGGTCGCGGTGTCCGGATTCTTCGGTTGCGGATCGGCGTCCATCACGAACACGGCCGCCGCTTCCAGCCCTTTCGCGCCGTGCACCGTCAGCAACTGCACCGCGTCGGCCTGCTTCGGGCTGGCAACCTTGATAGCGCGTCGTTTCAGTGCACGCACGAAGTTGTAGGGCGTCGCGTAGCGTGCGCCGTCCAATGTCAAGGCCTGCGCGAGGACCGCGTCGATGGCGGCGAGCGCCGCCTGACGCTGAACCGGCGGCACGGTCGCAGCGACACGTTCGCGCATACCGCCCTCGTGCACGATGCGGTCGAGCAGGTCGTGCGGCGGCAGCTGCATGGCGCTGGTGCGCCAGCGCGGCAGCCACTCGCGGGCACGTCGCAGCGCCGGGCCGATGGGATTGTCCGGGTTCATCAGCGCCGCCCACCAGTCACCATCGACCGCTTGTTGCGCCAGCCCGATCAGGTCGTCGTCGCTTGCACCGAACAGCGGGCTGCGCAACGCGTGCGCGAGCGACAGCCGGTGGGTGGGCGAGACCAGCACGTCAAGCACCGCGACCAGATCGCGCGCCTCGGGTGCGTCCATTAGCAGCGTGTCTTCGACCGCGGCGTAAGGCACCTGCAAGCGCCGCAGTGCCTGTCCGACCAGGCGCAAGGATGCGCGCTTGCGGCTGAGCACGAAGATCTCGGCCGGGCGCAGCGTCTGCGTCGCGACCAACCCGTGCACCGCTTGCGCAACAAGCGCTGCCTCGCGCTCGCGCAAGATCTCTTCGGGTTCGTGGCGCGGCGTGGTCAGGCTGTCGCGCCAGGCCGCCGCCGGCACCATTGCTGCGCGCGCCGCGCGTGGCGGCCGCGGCACGCGCGGCAACACGAACACACCGGCCCCGTGTGTGGATTGGACCTCGGTCGTGTGGGCGCGAAAGTCACTGAACTCACCCTCGCGTCGTGCCTGGGTGAAGACCGCGTTCAGGGTTTGGAGCACCTCAGGCGCATTGCGTCGCGTATGGTCGCAGGCGAGCATGTCGCCGCCGAGCGCATCGATGACGAATGTGCGCGCCGCCTCGAACACGCGCGGCTCGGCGCGCCGAAAGCGGTAGATGCTCTGCTTCGGATCGCCGACGATGAATACCCCCGGCGCGCTTTGGCCGCTCGCACCGCCGCCTGCGCCGGCGTACCCCGAGAGCCACGCGTGCAGCGCGTGCCATTGCAGCGGGCTGGTGTCCTGGAACTCGTCGATCAACACGTGACGGATGCGCGAGTCGAGCCGCTCCTGCACCCACGCGGCGAGCGTGGCGTCGCGCAACAGCGCCAGGCCGCAGCGCTCGAGATCGGCCATCTCGGCCAGGCCGCGGCTGCGCTTGTAGGCGCCGAGCTCGGCGAGCAAGACGCGCGCGAGCCGCACCATGCGCAGGTGCTCGAGCTGCGCGTCGAACTGGTGGATCTGCTCGGCGATGTCGTCGAGCGCGCTCTGAACCGTGTTCAATAGCTCGAGATCGCCCAGCTTGCGCGGCTCGCCCTTCTGCGTGAACAGCGCAGCCCGACAGGCATCGAACATCGCGTTCGGATCGGGCTGTACCACTGCAGCGACAACGCTGGCCGCCGCGCCGCGCGCGCGCGCGCCGCCGAGTTCGAGCGCCAGGGCGAGGTCACCCAGCAGGGCCCGCCACGGCGGCGTGCTCAGCACCTGCGCCGGATGCGCGGGCGCGCCCGGTGGCGCTTCGACGCTTCCCTCCAGCACAGCGGCCGCGTCGGCGAGCTCGAATTCGACACGCTTGCTCCACACCGCGTCGAACCACGCGAGCGCCTGGCTGCGGCCGCGCTGCGCAATTAGCGTCGCGTGGTCTGCGCGCAGCCCGGGGTCTCGCAGCAGCGCGGCATAAAAGCGCCTGAAGACTTCGGGCCGGTGGTCGGCCAGGTCTTCGATCAGCTCCACGTCCCGCTGCAGACCGAGCTCGTTCAGCAACTCCAGCGGTGCGGCGCGCAGCAGCTGCGCGAACCAGGCGTGGAAGGTGCTGATCTGCACCGCACGGCCCTCGCGAAGCACGCGTGCTTGCAGGGCCTCAAGCTTGGGCGCGAGCAACGCTGCTCGCGCCGCGGGTACGCCGCGCTGGACAAGCGCCTCGATGCGCACGACCTCTGGCGTGTGCGGTGCACCGAACTCGCGCAGCCACTCGCCCAGCCGGTCGCGCATCTCGCCCGCGGCCTTGCGCGTGAACGTGATCGCCAGGATCTCGTGCGGCGCCGTGCCCTCGAGCAGCGCGCGCAGGATGCGCGACACCAGCATCCAAGTCTTGCCGGCACCGGCGCAGGCCTCGACGACGACGCTGCGCTGCGGGTCGCAGGCGAGCGCGTAGAACGCGGCGCGCTCGACGGGTTGGCCGTTGGCCTGGTAGGCGGCGCGCGTCATGGCGCTCCTGGGCGAACGTGTGCGTTCGCCGATCCCCAAACGGGATCCGGCCCGACTGCCTCGGCCCAATGATCGCGCCGGCACACGCCACGCGCGGCGCAGAAGTCGCAGGTCACGCCCTCGCCCAGGGCCGGCAGGCCGGCGCCTGCGCGCAAACGCTTCAAGTCGGCGGCGAGGCCTTCGACCAGCGCAGCAGCGCTGTGCTGGACATCCGGATGCGGCACCTCGGCGAGTCCCTTTGTTCCATCGACCGCGAGATAGATCGCCGCGAGCGGCGCTTCAGTCTGCGCGCGCATCAGCGCGGCATAGAACGCAAGCTGCGTGTCCTCGAGCGGCTCCCTGACCTTGTCCTTCAGGCCGGCGACACCGCCGGTCTTGTAGTCGATCATCTGGACTGCCGGCATGCCCGCGATGCGCACGTCGTCGATGCGGTCGATCACGCCACGCATCTCGATGCCGTTGAAACTGGGGGGCATGACGCGCAGATCCACCTCGCCGCGCTGCCAGCGCGCGCCTAGGCCGTCGCGCCGGTGCAGCCAGGCGATGTAGCGCGGCGCGAAGCTGGCGAAAGAGGCGGCGAAGGGCAGGAAGTCGGCGTCGAGGATGCCTTGTTCCACCCGCCGCGCATCTGCGAGCTGCATGAGACGTGCGATCTCAATGGCCGCGGCGCCAGGCTCGCCACGGCTGGCGTGGAAGTCGTAAAGCACCGCATGCAGCCATGTGCCGTAGTCGCGCTTCTCGATCTCGCGCTCGAGCTCGTCGTCCTCGCGCAGCCGCAGCATGCTCAGCGCAAAGAAGCGGTATGGGCAGGCACGCAGCGCCTCAGATGCGCTCGCAGACAGGAGCGCGGGCAGCAGGCTCGCCGCGCTGGGTGCGCTCATGCGGATCGGCGTCGGCGTGAGCCGGGCGTCGATGCGGGGGTCGTGCCAGGCGACGAACGCACTGTGGCGCTGCGCCAGCTCGAGCGCGAGACGCTCGGCCAACGGGCTGGCGGCGAGCGGGTCGCTGCCATCGACACGTCGGCGCAGAAGGGTCAGGCGCGGTGCGGCCAGCAGCTGCACGAAGGCGAGCAGTTCGGCCTGGCGGCGCTGCGCGAGCGTCGGTAGACCCAGCTCCCCAGCGAGCGCATCGCCGAGCAAGGGGTCGATGGCCGGCGCGGCGCCGAGCCTGCGGTCGTCGGCACCTGGGAACACGACCGCGGCAAACGGTCGCAGCATCGCGCGCGCCAGTGGCGTGATCACGACCTGCGCGTCATTCGCGGGTGCCGGTGGCATGAAGTTCGCCTGCTCGAGCACGCGGTCGACCCAGTCCTTGAACGCATCGAAGCCCATGACGACCCGACT
>JANYBE010000607.1 GCA_025360945.1 Rhizobacter sp.
AGCGAGCCCTCGCGGCGGCTGGTTTGCATCGCGGTTTGCAGCATCTGCGCGAGGCGAACGCGGTTTGGCAGCCGGGTGAGTTCGTCGGAATGGGCCTGGCGCTGCAGCTGCTCCCACTGCTCGCGCGTGTGCGTGATGTCGGTGATGGCCAGCACATGGTTGCGCACCGAGCCGTCTCCGTTGAGCACGACCGAGATCGCCAGCTGCAGCAGACCGGGCTCGCCGCTGCGCTGCACATGGCGCAGTTCGCCGCGCCAGCTGCCGTCGGCGCTCAGCGCGACACCCATGCGCGCCAGTTGCACGTTGCGCTCGGTGTCGGCCTCGTTCGCGCGAAGCAGCGGCGGCACCGAGCCGACAAGTTCCTCGCGCGAGTAGCCGGTGATCTTCGTGTAGGTCGGGTTTACTTCGAGGACGCGATGCTCCGGGTCGGTGATCAGCAGGCCTTCGTGCAGGTGCTGGAACACGCTTTGCGTCAGGTCCTGGCGATCGCGGGCGGCTTGCGCGTCGCTAATATCGCGCGCGGTGTTGATGATGCGCACCGGCTCGCCGCTGGCGCTGCGCTCCGCGACCAGGGCGTGCAGCTCAAAGCGGCGCCACGATCCGTCGCGGCATTGCATGCGACACTCGGCGTGGCAGTTGACCGCACCACCCGCACGCAGCGGCTCGAAGGCCTGCTGCACGGCGCTCACGTCGTCCGGGTGCAGCAGCGCCCAGAACGCCTGTAGGTGGTCGCCGAAGTCCTGCGACGAGTGGCCGAGCAGCGCGAGCCAGCGCGGTGAGAACTCGATCCGGCCATTCGTCAGATCCCATTCGCCGACGCCTATCTGCGAGGTGTCGAGCGCGAGTTGCCAGCGCCGCTCATTCGTTGCGATCTCGCCGGTAAGCGCCGTCGTGAGCAGCGGGATTGCAAGCAGGCTGCCGATGTAGCCGACCAGCATCGAGAGGGTCTGGCCGTTGTCGGGCCGCAGGAACGGGCCGAGGCCGTGCAGCGTCGCGAGCGTCGTGCCGGTGATGAGCAGCAGCGCCGTTGCCGACGCCGCGAACAGGCCGCTGCGCGCGGCCATCCAGCACAGCAGCAAATGCGGCACGAAGAACAGTGGTGATTGCACGAGATGCCCTTGGCTTGCCAGCGCCGCAGTGAGCGCAGCGCAGACGATCGTGCCCAGCGCCAGCAGTCCGGTGGGCAACCAGCGCCACTCGCCAAAGGCCTGCCGCAGCGATGCGGACGACAGCGTCAACAGCGGCACACCGACGACCAGCGCGCCCATCGCATCGCCGAGCCACCAGGTCGCCCATGCGCGCGGTGTGTCGGCCCAGGCGACCATGCCGCTCGCGGCGAGCCAGAACGCGCCGTTGCTGGCGGTGATCAGCATCGCGAAGCCGATGCCGACCGCACCGAACAGCCAGAGATCGCGCCGACGGTTGAGTTCAGGATGCAGGCCGTCGCGGTGCAGTACCCACGCGGCCAGCACCGGCCCGAGCGTGTTGCCGAACGCCATGAATGCCGCGACCCACCAAGTCGCACCGGTCGACATCTCGACGATCAGTGCGCCCAGCCACAGGCCAGGCCACATGCCCAAGCCGAGTCGGACCAGTGCCGCGAGCGCCACGCCGGTGGCAGGCCAGATCAGGCTCACGTACTGGTCGGATTGCACTGTCGCCAGGCCGGCTCGGCCGCACGCCACATAGGCGGCGAGCACGAGCAGCACGCGAATCACCCAGTCACGCGAGCCGATGAGCGCCAGTTGCGTGGACAACCAGCCAGGGTATCGGGAAAGTCGGGCTTCGGGCACAGGTGGCGGCAGGGCAGGTGTGGGTATTACGTGGGGGTGAATGTAAGTCAATCCCGCAGACTCATTCGGGCGTAATAAGTGAAGCACCAACGAAAAAAGCCACCGCGTCGGGTGGCTCTTTGATGCTGCCTCGCGCTCAGACGGCGAAGTCGGTCAGCTTGCGACCCGCGGCCAGCGCAGCCTTCAGCCACTTGGGCTGCAGACCGCGTCCGCTCCAGCTGTCACCGGTCGCGGTATTGCGGTATTTGGCTGCGACCTTGGTACCTTTGCCGGCGCGCGGCTTCGGCCCGCGCTTGACCGCGAGGTCGGCGGCCGTCAAGCCATATTCGTCCATCAGTGCGCGTACCTTGGCCACAGCCTCGCTGCGGTTTTGCTTCTTGGTGCGCTCGATTTCGAGTTCGAGGGCTTCTTTCTGGGCAATCAATTCATTCAACGAAGCCACGGCAGATTCCTTTTCGGGTTTCGCGAGCGATTCGAATCGTCGCGGCGTCAGATTCTATCGCCGTCGTGCCAGGAATATCAATGGAGATATTCAGGCCGCTGTTGGCGGAACATACCCGGCCGGCTGCTCGGCGCCGCCGCCGAAGAAGAAATTCTCCATTTGGCGCGCCAGATACTGGCGCGCCCGCTGGTCGGCGAGATTCAGGCGGTTTTCATTCACAAGCATGGTCTGGTGCTTCATCCACATCTGCCAAGCTTCCTTGCTGACGTTGTTGTAGATTTTCTTGCCCAGCTCGCCGGGGTAAGGTGCGAAGTCCAGCCCTTCGGCTTCCTTCTTCAGGTGAATACATTGAACGGTGCGGGCCATCTGAATATCCTCGGGTATCAGTTGAGTTTCTTGACCAGCACCTGCGAGCGCCGATCCCAGTTGTATTTTCGTTTGCGTGCCTCGGGCAACCAATCCGGGTCGACCTGGGCGAATCCACGTTTGATGAACCAGTGCATCGTGCGCGTCGTCAGCACAAAGATGCTCTCCAGCCCCATCGCCTTGGCGCGCTGCTCGACGCGCTTGAGAATGCGTTCTCCATCGCCCTGGCTCTGCACCTGGGGCGATACCGTCAGCGCGGCCATCTCTGCGGTCTTGGCTTCGGGGTAGGGGTAGAGCGCGGCGCAGCC
>JANYBE010000612.1 GCA_025360945.1 Rhizobacter sp.
CCCCAGGCTCGGCTCGTCGAGCAGGATCAGGTCGGGCGCGGCCATCAGCGCGCGCGAGATCGCTAGCATTTGCTGCTGGCCGCCCGAGAGCAGGCCGGCATCCTGATCGAAACGCTCGCGCAGGATGGGAAAGTAGCCGTACACGGTCTCAATGTCGCGCGCGACGCCGTCGCGGTCGCGCCGTGTGTACGCGCCCATCATCAGGTTGGCGTGGATTGACAGCAGCGGGAACACCTCGCGACCCTCGGGCACGTGCGACAGGCCGCGCTGCACGATCAGCGCCGGGTCGCGCGCGGTGATATCTTCGCCCTTGAACGCGATGCTGCCCTTGCGCGGGTCGATGATGCCGGAGATGGTCTTCAGAATCGTGCTCTTGCCCGCGCCGTTCGAGCCGAGCACCGTAACTATGCGGCCGCGCTCTACCTGCAGGCTCACGCCGCGGATCGCGCGGATCGGGCCGTAGGCGCTCTCGACGTTGAGCAACTGCAGAATGGTGCCATCGGTACTCATGCCGTCACCGCCCTGCGCAAACTGGCGACGTCGTCTGTCGACCCCAGATACGCTTCGATCACGCCCGGGTGCTGCTGGACCTCGTGTGGCGTGCCCGTCGCCAGCACCTCGCCCTGGTTCATCGCGAGCACGCGGTCCGAGACCTTTGCGACGAGCGCCATGTCGTGCTCGACCATCAGCACCGTGATACCGAGTTCATGGCGGATGTCCTGGATCCAGAACGCCATGTCGTCGGTCTCTTCGAGATTCAGTCCCGACGACGGCTCGTCCAGCAGCAGCAGCTTCGGCTCGGTGCACAGTGCGCGCGCCAGCTCCACGACCTTGCGAACACCGTACGGCAAACCGGCGACGAGCGACTCGCGGTGGTGTTGCAGGTCGAGCAGATCGATCACCTGCTCGACCTTTTCGCGCGCCGCGATCTCCGCCCGACGGGTCTTGGGCACGAAGAAGAGTTCGCTCCACAGGCTGGTCTGGCGGTGCGTATGGCGGCCGATCAGCAGGTTCTGCAACACGTTCGCGCGCTCAAACAGCTCGATGTTCTGGAAAGTGCGCGCAATCCCGAGACGCGCGATGTCGTGCGGCGCCTGCTCGGCAAGATTGCGACCCTCGAAGGCGATGCTGCCCGTTGTCGGGGAGTAGAGGCGGCTGATCAGGTTGAAGACCGTCGTCTTTCCCGCACCGTTCGGCCCGATCAAGGTGAACACCTCGCCGCGCTTCACGTCGAAGCTGACATGGTTGACGGCGAGCACACCGCCGAATCGCACGCTCAGGTCGTTGGCAAAGAGCAGCGTCTCACTCATTTGAGCCGATCGGACTTCAGGTAGGTCTTCTGCCGCTGGAACAGGCCCTTGCGGTAGAACGGAAAGTTCTGCAAGTAGGTGCGCAGCTTCAGCCAGCGCCCGTACAGTCCTTGCGGCTCGAACAGCACGAACGCTATCAGCACGAGGCCGTAGACCAGCCCCTGCAAACCGGGCGCCTGGCCGATCACATCGGGGAGGTACCCCTTGGCCAGATTGATCAGCTGCGGCATCGTGATCAGAAAGATCGCGCCGAGGAACGCACCGTGGACGGCCCCGACGCCGCCGACCACGATCATCAGCACCAGGTCGATGGATTGCAGGATGTCGAACTGGTCCGGCGAAATGAATTGCAGTTTGTGCGCATAGAGCGCGCCGCCGACGCCCGCGAGCGCAGCGGAGATCGCAAACGACAGCGTCTTGTAGCGCGCAAGATGGATGCCCATGCTCTGCGCCGAGACCTCCGAGTCGCGGATCGCGACGAACGCGCGCCCGGTCGACGAGCGCAGCAGATTCAGGACGCCAAGCGTCGCCAGCACCGTGACGACGAGGCAGGCGAAATAGAACGATACGTCGTCGTCGAGCCTGAAGCCGAACACGTCGGGCGCGTCGAGATGGATGCCTGCGTTGCCGCCGGTCACACGCTCCCAGCGCGCGAACACCTCCTCGACGATGAAGCCGAACGCGAGTGTCGCGATCGCGAGGTAGATGCCTTTCACGCGCAGCGATGGCAGGCCGACGATCACGCCAGCCGCGGCCGAAAACAGACCCGCGGCCACAAGTGCGGTCGGCGCCGGCACGCCCCAGTGCGTCAATGCCGCCTGCGTATACGCACCGACGCCGAGGAACGCGGCATGGCCGAGCGAGAACAGTCCGGTGAAGCCCGACAGCAGCATCAGGCCGAGCCCGACGACCGAATAGATCAGCACGAAGGTCAGCTGCGCGAGCCAGTACTCCGAGAACAGCCACGGTGCACCGAACAGCGCGAGCATCAGCGCGCCGTACCAGAAGACATGGCCGCCGTGCTTCGCAAGACGA
>JANYBE010000624.1 GCA_025360945.1 Rhizobacter sp.
GGCCACCCGCTGGGCGCAACCGGTGCGATTCGTGCCGCGACCGTGATCCACGCGCTTCGCCGCCACAACCTGAAGTACGGCATGGTGACGATGTGCGTCGGCACCGGTCAGGGTGCGGCAGGCATCTTCGAACGTGTCTAAGTTGCCGACCGTGATGAGCGCCGAACGCCGCAGCATGCTGCGGCGCATCGGCCTTGTCGTCGGTGTGGGCGCGCTTGCCGCTCCGGTGGCGGTGAGCCTGGTGCATCCGGCGGCACTCGCCTGCGAGCGCTTTGCCTCGATGACCGAGGCATTGACGACGCTGGAGCAACTCAGGCTGCAGGCACCGGACATGACCGGCGCGTGGGATCTGCCGCACGTGCTGCACCACACGGCGCAAAGCATCGAGTATTCGATCCACGGATTTCCGGCGCCGAAGCCCGCATGGTTTCGTGCCACCGTCGGTTCGTATGCGTTCGCCCTCTTCAACGCGCGCGGGCAGATGACGCACAGCCTCAGCGAGCCCATCCCCGGCGCGCCCGACATCGCGCAGGGCCAGCCGCTGATGCCTGCGATCGATCACGCGATCGATGCGCTGCAAACGTTTGATCGCCACAGCGGCGTGCTAGCGCCGCACTTTGCCTACGGCGCCCTTGACAAGCCAGCCTATGCGCGTGCGCACCTGATGCATCTGGCGAATCACTGGCTCGAGACGGCCTGATCGACTGCAAGGGTTCACCCCAACGAAGGAGACAACAGCATGAGCATCAAGACCGCGACCCTGAATGGCGTGGCTACGATCGAAATCGCCCGGCCCGAGAAGAAGAACGCGATCACCGGCGCGATGTACCAGCAGATGGCTGACGCGCTGAACGCTGCCAGCACCGACACCTCGGTGCGCGCAGTGCTGATCACCGGCCAGCCCGGTATCTTCACCTCGGGCAACGACATCGAGGACTTCATGCAGCGCCCACCCGGCAGCACCGAGTCGCCAGCCTTCGTGTTCATGAAGGCGCTGATGGGGTGCGAAAAGCCGGTGATCGCGGCCGTGACCGGCGCGGCGATCGGTATCGGCACAACCATGCTGCTGCACTGCGACTTTGTCTACGTGAGCGATGAGGCCCGCCTGGCAATGCCTTTCGTCAGCCTAGGCCTGGTGCCCGAGTTCGCGTCGAGCCTGATCGTGCCGCAGCTGATGGGCAATGCGCGCGCGGCCGAGAAGCTGCTGCTCGGTGACCCGTTCACCGGCGCCGATGCGGTCGAGTGCGGCATCGCGAACGCGGTGCTGCCGGCCAGTGAGGTGGCGATCCACGCGCGGCGCATCGCCGAGCGCTTCAACGGGCTGCCGCCGGGCGCGGTGCGCGACTCGAAGAAGCTGATGCGGCGCGCGCGCTCGCAGGCGGCGCTGGAGACGATCGCGGTCGAAGGTGAGCTGTTCGGCAAGCGACTGCGCAGCCCCGAGGCACAGGAAGCCTTCAGTGCGTTCTTCCAAAAGCGCAAGCCCGACTTCTCAAAGTTCTGATCGCACCGCGTGATGTCGCTCGCACTCAAGCTCATGCTCTCGCCACTGCTGCTCGCGCAGGCGATCGGTACGCGCAAGCGCGCGCCGGTGCTGCCCGAAGCGCACGGGCCGCGCGAAGGTCAGTTGGGTTCAGGCGGCGCGGCGCTGCGCCTGCTGATCGCGGGCGACTCGTCGGCCGCCGGTGTCGGCGTCGCGCTTCAGGACGAAGCATTTGCCGGCCACTTCACGCGCGCGCTGCACAAGCGCAGCGGTCGGCCGTTGCGTTGGCGCTTGCGGGCGAGCTCTGGGCTGACCACGAGGCAGGTGCTCGATCTGCTACGGGCCGACCCACCGCCCGTGGCCGACATCGCGGTGGTGCTGAGCGGCGTCAACGATGTGATCGACCTGATCCCGCCGCGCCGTGCCGTCGAGCATCGCGCTGCGCTCGCCGACTGGCTGCTGACGAGTGGACGGGCGCAGCATGTCGTGTTCGCTGCGCTGCCGCCGATAAACCAGTTCCCGCTGCTGCCGCAGCCGCTGCGTCGCGTGATGGGCGACGACGCACGTCGCCACGATGACGCGATGGCGCGCTGGGCGGCGACGCGCGGCGATGTGCACCATGTGCCGATCGCGCTGCAACTCTCGCCGGCCGCGATGTCCCGAGATGGTTTCCATCCCGGTGAGCCGATCTACCGCGCGTGCGGCGAGGCGATCGCGCGCTTCATCGCCGAGCGGGTCATCTCAGCGGAGACACGAAAATGAACACGCTCAAGGGCAAGACGCTCTTTATCACCGGTGCGTCGCGCGGCATCGGCCTGGCGATTGCCAAGCGCGCCGCGCTCGATGGAGCCCACATCGTGATCGCTGCGAAGACGACCCAGGCCAATCCGAAGCTGCCCGGCACGATCCATTCAGCCGCGGCCGAGATCGAAGCCGCGGGCGGCCAGGCGCTGGCGGTGCAGACGGACATTCGCGATGAAGCCAGCGTGCTGGCTGCGGTCGAGCAGGCGGTCGCGCGTTTCGGCGGCATCGATATCCTGGTGAACAACGCGAGCGCGATCAGCCTGACGCCGACGAACGCGACCCCGATGAAGCGCTTTGACCTGATGTTCGGCGTCAACGTGCGCGGCACCTATCTGTGCACGCAGAGCTGTTTGGCGGAGCTGATCAAGTCTGCGAAGGCCGGGCGCAACCCGCATGTGCTAAACATGTCGCCGCCGCTGTCGATGCGCGAACACTGGTTCGCGCCGCATGTGGCCT
>JANYBE010000663.1 GCA_025360945.1 Rhizobacter sp.
CGGCCTTCAGGGTGTGAAGCGGCACGCGGCCCTCGCGGTACCACTCGCAACGCGCGATTTCGATGCCGTTCAGGCGGCCCGACGACATCAGCTTGATGCCCTGGGCGCCCAGGCGCATCGCGTTCTGCATTGCGCGCTTCATGGCGCGGCGGAACATGATCCGCTTCTCGAGCTGCTGCGTGATGCTGTCGGCGATCAGCTGGGCATCAACTTCAGGCTTGCGCACCTCTTCGATGTTCACAGCCACCGGCACACCGAGCCGGCGCGTCAGCTCAGCCTTCAGCGCCTCGATGTCCTCGCCCTTCTTGCCGATCACCACACCCGGGCGCGCCGAGTAGATGGTGATGCGGGCGTTCTTGGCCGGGCGCTCGATCAGGATGCGCGAGACCGCAGCGCTCTTGAGCTTGGTCTTGAGGTACTCGCGCACCTTCAGGTCTTCGGCGAGCATGGTCGCGAAGTTCTTGTTCGACGCGTACCAACGCGACGCCCAATTGCGCGTGACCGGCAGCCGGAACCCGGTCGGGTGAATCTTTTGTCCCATGGTGTTCCTTGAGCCTCAGTTGCCGACGGTGATGTAGATGTGCGCGGTCGGCTTGCTGATGCGGTTGCCGCGACCCTTGGCCCGTGCGGAGAAACGCTTCAGCGTGGCACCTTGCTCTACAAAGATCGTCTTGACCGTGAGTTCGTCGATGTCGGCGCCATCGTTGTGCTCGGCGTTCGCGATCGCGGACTCGAGACACTTCTTGATGATGCCGGCGGCCTTCTTGGGAGTGAACGTCAGGATGTTGAGCGCCTGGTCCACCTTCTTTCCACGGACCAGATCGGCCACCAGCCGACCCTTGTCGGCAGACAGGCGAACACCGCGGACGATTGAACGGGTTTCCATCGTCGTCATCCTTATTTCTTGTTGGCCTTCTTGTCGGCCGGGTGGCCCTTGAACGTACGCGTCAGCGCAAATTCACCGAGCTTGTGGCCGACCATCTGGTCGCTGATGTAGACGGGCACGTGCTGCTTGCCGTTGTGCACGGCGATCGTGATCCCGATGAAATCGGGCAGGATCGTCGAGCGGCGCGACCAGGTCTTGATCGGCTTCTTGTCTTTCGTGGCTACCGCCTTCTCGACCTTCGCCTGAAGGTGATGGTCGACGAACGGGCCCTTCTTGAGTGAACGAGTCATGCCGTTCCCCTTACTTCTTGCGACGCGCGACGATCATCGTCTGCGTGCGCTTGTTGTTGCGAGTGCGGTAGCCCTTGGTCAGCGTGTTCCACGGAGACACAGGCGCCTGGCCCTCACCGGTACGACCTTCACCACCACCGTGCGGGTGATCCACCGGGTTCATGGCAACGCCACGAACCGTCGGCCGGATACCCTTCCAGCGGATCGCACCGGCCTTGCCGTACTGGCGCAACTGATGTTCTTCGTTGGAAACCTCGCCGATCGTTGCGCGGCAGTCGATGTGGATCTTGCGGACTTCGCCCGAGCGCAGGCGAACCTGCGCGTAGACGCCCTCGCGCGCCAGCAGCGTTGCCGAAGTACCAGCCGAGCGCGCGATCTGCGCGCCCTTGCCAGGTAGCATCTCGATCGCGTGGATGATCGAACCCACCGGGATGTTCTTGATCGGCAGCGTGTTGCCCGCCTTGATCGGCGCATCCGCGCCGCTCAAGATTGTCGCGCCCACCTCGAGACCGCGCGGGGCGATCACGTAGCGGCGCTCGCCATCGGCGTAGCAGACCAGCGCGATGTGCGCGGTGCGGTTCGGGTCGTACTCGATGCGTTCGACCTTCGCCGGAATCGCGTCCTTGTTGCGCACGAAGTCGACCACGCGATAGTGGTGCTTGTGCCCACCGCCGCGATGGCGAATCGTAATGTGACCGTTGTTGTTGCGGCCTGCGTTCTGCATCTGGGGCTCGAGCAGCGATGCCTCGGGCTTGCCCTTATACAGGTGCGGGTGCACCACCTTTACGACGCCACGACGGCCCGGTGAGGTCGGTTTGACTTTGATGACGGGCATTACGCGCCCTCCCCGGAGAAGTTGAGCTCTTGGCCCTTCTTGAGCGACACGTAAGCCTTCTTGACGTGGTCGCGGCGGCCGATCGACTTGCCGAAGCGCTTGACCTTGCCTTTTTGGATCACGGTCGAGACGGACTCGACTTCGACCTTGAACATCAGCTCGACAGCCGCCTTGATCTCGGGCTTGGTCGCGTCACGCATCACCTTAAACAGCACCTGGTTGTGCTTCTCGGCGGTCATCGTGGCCTTCTCAGACACGATCGGGGCGATCAGCACCTGAGCCAGACGGTCGGCGTTGTGCTTCGGACGAATCACTTGAGTTGCGGTGCTCATGCCAGCATCTCCTTGAGTTGCTCGACCGCTGCCTTGGTCACGAGCACCTTCTTGTAATGCACCAGCGCGAGCGGGTCGGCGTGACGCGGCTCGACGATCAGCACATTCACGAGGTTGCGCGAAGCCAGCAGCAGGTTGTCGTCGAGCTGGTCGGTGATGACCAGGACCGAGTCCAGGCCCATGGCCTTGAACTTGGCGGCTAGCGCCTTGGTCTTGGGCGAATCGACGGTCAGCGAATCGACGACGGACAGACGGCCTTCGCGGGCCAGCTGCGAGAAGATCGCAGCCATGCCGGCGCGGTACATCTTCTTGTTCACCTTCTGGGTGAAGTTCTCGTCCGGGCTGTTCGGGAAGATCCGACCGCCTCCGCGCCACAGTGGCGACGAAGTCATGCCGGCGCGAGCACGACCGGTGCCCTTCTGGCGCCACGGCTTTTTCGTCGAGTGCTTGACCATCGTGCGGTCGAGCTGAGCGCGCGTGCCCTGACGTGCATTCGCCTGGAAGGCGATGACGATCTGGTGCACCAGCGCCTCGTTGTAGTCACGACCGAACAAAGTGTCTGGCGCATCGACCTTCGAGGTGGCCTGACCTTGTTCGTTGAGGAGTTCGAGCTGCATCAGTTCGCTCCCTTCTTGACTTTGACCTTGATGGCCGGGCTCACAACCACGTGGCCGTTCTTGTGGCCGGGTACCGCGCCGCGCACCAGCAGCAGCTGGCGGGCTTCGTCGATGCGGACGATGTCGAGGTTCTGAATGCTCTTGGTCACGTGACCACGCTGGCCGGACATCTTCTTGCCAGGAAACACGCGGCCCGGATCCTGCGCCATCGAGATCGAGCCCGGCACGTTGTGCGAACGGCTGTTGCCGTGCGACGCGCGCTGCGACTTGAAGTTGTGGCGCTTGATCGTGCCGGTGAAGCCCTTGCCGATCGACGTGCCCTGCACATCCACCAGCTGGCCGACCGCAAACACCCCGGTCACGGCCACTGTCGCGCCAGGCTTGTATTCGGCAGCCACTTCAGCGGCAACACGGAATTCTTGAAGGATCTCGCCGGCTTCCACACCCGCCTTGGCGAAGTGACCCGCTTCGGGCTTGGAAACACGGGAAGCCTTGCGTTCGCCGAACGCGACCTGAATGGCACTGTAGCCGTCGGTCTGTTCGGTCTTGATCTGGGCGACGCGGTTGTTGGACACATCGAGCACCGTCACGGGGATGGCGTCGCCATCGTCCGTGAAGATGCGCATCATGCCCACCTTGCGGCCCAGCAAACCGAGGCGGTGGCCTGGATTGACTGTCGTCATGGTTTTTCTCCAGCTCCGAAGCTTTGCAGCCACGGCAGCCTTTGTTCACGAG
>JANYBE010000668.1 GCA_025360945.1 Rhizobacter sp.
GTTAAACAGCTTCAGCAGCGTCTCCGGGAAGGTGTCCAGCCCGACGACAACGTCTTCCTTGCTCTTCATGTGGCCTGCCTTCAGTAGGCCGGCGAGCTCGGCTACAGCGACCGGGAAGCGATCGACGTAGTCGAACACGACGATGCCTTCCATGCGCGCGCGGTTCACCAGCAGTGACAGGTAGTTCGCCGGGCCCTTCACCGGCGTCGTGTTGTTGTACTGGCTGATTGCGCCGCAGATGATGATGCGGGCCCCGCGCGTGATGCGCGTGAGCACAATGTCGAGGATCTCGCCGCCGACGTTGTCGAAGTAGACGTCCACGCCCTTGGGGCAGGCGTCGCGCAGGTCAGTCTTTAGGTTGCCGGCCTTGTAGTCGACGCAGGCGTCGAAGCCCAATTCCTTGACGACCCACTCGCACTTCGCGGCCCCGCCCGCGATACCGACGACGCGGCAGCCCTTGACCTTGGCGAGCTGGCCGACGGTCTGGCCAACCGCTCCGGCGGCGCCAGAGACGACGACAGTCTCGCCAGCTTTCGGCATGCCCACGTCCATCAGGCCGAAGTAGCCGGTCATGCCTGGCATGCCCAGCACGTTGAGCCACTGGTTCGGCGTGCCCAGACGCGTGTCGATCTTGAACAGGCCGTTGCGCTTGATGTCCGCACCCGCAATCCCGCAGTATTCCTGCACGCCCGGCGTGCAGCTGACGACATCGCCGACCGCAAAGGCCGGATTCTTCGACGCGATCACCTGGCCAATGCCGCCTGCGCGCATCACCTCACCAATGCCGACTGGCGCGATGTAGCTCTTGCCCTCGTTCATCCAGCCGCGCATCGCCGGGTCGAGCGAGAGCGAGAGCGTCTTGACCAGCACGCCGCCATCTGCGGGCTCGCCCACTGGCTCGGTGGTGAAACTCCAGCCGTCGCGCGTGGGCAGGCCGCTCGGGCGCGCGGCGAGGCGAATCTGGTGGTTGGTAAGGGCGGCGAGCGTGGTCATGGTGCTGTCTCCGGGAGATGGGATCGGCAATGTTAGGACGGCAACGACGGCTGCCGAGTCGCGCACGCGACGGGTCGCAGCCATAAAAAAACCGCGGCCAGGCCGCGGTTTCGCTTGCGGGGCTTGCGCCCGGCGGGTGCTTACAGAACCTTGATGTTCGCAGCTTGCAGGCCCTTCTGGCCTTGCTTGACTTCGAATTCGACGCGCTGGTTTTCCAGCAGGGTCTTGAAGCCGTTGCCCTGGATGTCACGGAAGTGGGCGAACAGGTCAGCGCCGCCCGCGTCTTGAGCGATGAAGCCGAAGCCCTTGCTCTCGTTGAACCACTTCACGGTACCGGTTTGGGTCGTCATGGAAAACTATCCTATCTATTTTCAAATAATGCGCAGCACATGCGGCGCATGCAGCGACACTCAAGAAACGATCAGGGGGATTTCTAACGACGCCTGCCTCGAGAACCGAAACAGGTAGGGGGAAGAAACGCTATCAACCACTGTCTTGCGTATAACTGTGGCGCGAATGTACACGAAAACCGGGAGAAGCGACGATGAATCGATGGAAGCATGACGGCGTGCGTGTGATTGGCGCCAATTCGTTGGATTCGCACACCGCGCAGACGCCCGGCATGGACCGCAAGGCGGCGATCAATTTCGCGCGCGTCGGCGCGAACAAGCTGTGGGCCGGCACCGTGCACATTCACCCCAACGCGAAGACTGGCGCGCACCATCATGGCCCGCTCGAAAGCGTAATCTACGTCGTGAAGGGCCGCGCGCGAATGCGCTGGGGCGAAGCACTCGAGTTCACCGCCGAGGCCGGCTCGGGCGACTTCATCTACGTGCCGCCATTTGTTCCGCACCAGGAGATCAACGCCAGCGCCACCGAGGTGCTTGAATGCGTGCTGGTGCGCAGCGACGGCGAGGCCGTGGCCATCAACCTCGACATCGCGCCGGTCGAAAAACCCGAGGCTGTGCGCTGGATCGACCCGACCCATCCGCAAGGCTGACCCGCCCACGTGCCCGCGCAGACCACAGGGCGTTGCACCCGCGGGTAGCATCGGTTCATGCGCCTTTCCGTACTCGACCAGTCCACCGCCGTCACCGGGCGAAGCGAAGCCGAATCGATCCGCGAAAGCGTCGCGCTGGCGCGCCACTGCGAGAAGCTGGGCTACTCGCGTTACTGGGTCAGCGAGCACCACAACCTGCCGGCCATCGTCGGCACCGCGCCCGAGGTGCTGATGGGCGCGATCGCCGCGACCACGCAGCGCATCCGCATCGGGAGTGCCGGCGTGATGCTGCCGCACTACAGCGCGCTAAAGGTGGCCGAGCAGTTCCGCGTGCTCGAAGCGCTGGCGCCTGGCCGCATCGACCTCGGCGTGGGCCGCGCGCCGGGCGGCGACATGCGCACCGCACGCGCGCTGAACTCGAACGCGCATGCCGCGCCGGAGAACTTCCCGGAGCAGGTGCGCGATCTTCAGGCCTGGACCTCGTTGCCCGAGCACCAGGGCATCGTCGCGCACCCGCGCGGCCCGCACGCGCCGGAAATCTGGATTCTGGGCAGCTCGAATTACGGCGCGCAGCTTGCGGCGCACTTCGGTTTGCCCTATGCCTATGCGTACTTCTTCGTCGACGGGCAGGGCGCCGACGAGGCACTCGCGCTCTACCGACGCCTGTATCGACCGAGCGAGCGCCACCCGCAGCCACAGGCCACGGTGTGCGTCTGGGCGCTCGCCGCCGAGATGCACGAGGAGGCGACGCATCATGCGCTGGGCCGCGAGCGCTGGCGCGTCGACCGCGCGCGCGGCGCGCTCGGGCCGCTGCAGCCGCCCGACGTGATCATGGCGCGCGGTTTCACGGCTGACGAGTGGCCGACGGTCGAAGACATGCGACGCAAGGCCTTCGTCGGCACGGCCGCGCAGGTTGGTGTGCAGCTGCGCACGCTCGGTCAGGAGCTGCAGCTCGACGAGATCGTCATAAACACCTGGGCACACGACCCGCAAGTTCGGCGGACCTCGTATGCGCTGCTGGCGAATGAATTCGGCCTGGGCACATGAACGCTATCGACTTCGAACTGCGCGGCGAGCACATCACGCTCGATGCTTTGCTGAAGGCGACCGGTCTCGCGCCCAGCGGCGGCATCGCGAAGATGATGGTGGCCGATGGCCTCGTGCAGGTCGATGGCCAAGATGAGTTGCGCAAGACCTGCAAGATTCGCGCGGGGCAGGTCGTGAGCTTGGCCGGCACGCGCATCGCCGTGCGCGCGTCCGCTGCCTGATCAGGGCCCGGCGCCCAGGCGCTGCAACTCCAGACCCGCGGCAATGTGCTTGATGGTGTGCGGGATGCCTTGGGCGCGCGCCTTCTCGAACGCGTCTCTCGCCGGGTTGGGCTGGGTCTGATTCACCAGTGTTCGCCTATGTAGGACCAGCCTTCGGCCAGGCGCCGCATGCCGCCGGCCATCGTGATCGTCGGTGCGAGCGTCGAGGGCGTGCTGTCGCCCACCTACTGCCATCGGATCGTGCGGCTCTCGGGTACGACCAGCGTCACCCGACGCAGCTGCACGGCACCGGCCGCTGCCACGATGTGCTCTGCACATGGCGACCGCCGAAGATCGGATTCGCGCCCGCTACCGAATACTGCAGGTGCAACGTGTCGCCGACGCGAACATCGGGCTGCATCAGGCCCGCGGTGATCACGCCGCTGTACACGCCTTGTTTGAGTCCGGCTTCGCGTTGCAGAAGGCGCACCTGCGCGGTCGCCGTGTGGTCGATGACCTCGCCGCCAGGCAGGATCTGGACCTTGTGCAGGCTCGGCCGCTGGTACTGCGCAATGCAGTGCATCGCGATCTGACCGACCTGGCCGAGCGCGCTCGCGTTATTGACCTGCTGTCCCTTGATCAGCTGCACCGTCGTGTCGGGGACGAGCAGGTGCTTGTCCCCGCCGCTGGACGAGCGCGCCGCGCGTCGCCGGGGCGGGTGGCACCGCCAGCACCTCGGCCCATGCCGGCAGCGGCACGCCACGCTGGAACCCGGTGGAGGCGACATTGATTTCCTTCAGCGTCGTTTGGGCCGTGGCCGTGAGCGATTGCGCATTGGCATGCACGGACACGCTTGCGGCCCGCCACAAGGCGATACTTCAAACGAACACTCGGATCGAAGGCAAGGCGCGCTTGCTGTCAGAGCGATGGGCAAGGTTTCGTTCCGCGGCATGATGGCGGATATGACGACGAATCTTCTTCCTCCGCCGATAACCGCACCCGCTCGACTCACGCCGGCACTTCGCGACCAGGGCCACGCCGCCTTAAGTCCGACGGGCCTGCGTGAATTGCTTGGTACCGCCGCCGCCGGACTCGATTGGCTGCGCCCCTCGTGGGACGACCTGCCTCCCGACGGTCACCTGCGCGATGGCGGCCGCTACCGGCGCCGGCGCCACTCGTGCTTCATCGTCGACGGCGGCGCGGTGACGCAGGTGCCGCACCGTGCGCACTGGCAGCCGATCGAATACAACGCGCTGCACGGCGGGCTGGAGCGCTGGTTCGAGCCGATGCATTCGAGCGTCGTCGCGAGCCCTGCATGGACGGCACTGCTTCGCGCGCTGAGCGCACAGTGCTCGGCGGTGAAGGGCGCGCAACCCTGGTACGTGGAAGCGCACCAGTTCCGCATCGACACCACCGACGGCATCGGCCGGCCGACGCCGGAGGGTGCGCACCGCGACGGGGTTGACTTCGTCGCGGTGATTCTGATCAATCGCGAGGGCATAAAGGGCGGCGAAACGCGCGTGTTCGATGCCGACGGACCCAGCGGCATGCGCTTCACGATGAGCGAGTCGTGGACCACGTTGCTGCTCGACGACGCACGCGTGATCCACGAGAGCACGCCGATCCAGCCACTCGCAGCCGACGGGCACCGCGACACGCTGGTCCTGACCTTCCGATCAGATGGCTTCCAAGGCCCGGCGATTGCTTGAGCAAGGTCGAACGCAGGAACATCACCATCGCGTAGAACTGAAAATCCGCATTCTCCTTGCGCGCGAAGCCGTGGCCATCGTTCTCGGCGCGCAGGGCACCAAACTGGCGACTGGTTCTCGCGCACCTTCGCGACCATTTGCTCCGCCTCGGTGTAAGGCACGCGCGGGTCGTTCTTGCCTTGCCCGACGAACAGCGGCTTCTTGATGTTGGCCGCGTTCGACAGCGATGCGCTGCAGAAACTCGCGCATCGCGGGCTCACGCTCGTCGCCGTACTCGATGCGGCGCAGGTCGCGCCGGTAGCTCTCGGTGTTCTGCAGAAAGGTCAGGAAGTTCAAGATGCCGAGAACGTCGATCGAGCCGGCGATGTGCGCCGAGTAGGCCGTCGCGACCGCTAGGAAGGCTCCTGTAGCCGCCGTAGCTGCCTCCGGAGACGGCGACGCGAGAGGCGTCCAGACCTGGTTGAGTCGCGATCCAGTCGAGCAGCGCGCCGATGTCCTTCACCGAGTCCTCTCGCTTAAAGCCATCGTCCATCGACAGAAAGGTCTTGCCGTAACCGGACGAGCCGCGCACGTTTGGCTGGATCACCGCGATGCCGAGCTCGTTGATGAAGTAGTTGTAGCGGCCCATGAATCCGAGCGTGGCCTGGGCCTCGGCCCCGCCGCGGACGTCGATCAGCACTGGGCGTTTGCCTGCTAATCGCGCGGGCGGAAGGTTCAGGATGCGGGAGATCGTGCGGCCGTCGAAGCTCTTCCAGCGGATGACCTGCTCGTCGGCGAAGGCGCTCATGTCCACGCCGGCCGGGGCCGACGGGCGCGTCCATATTCTCAACCTTGCCGCTGGCCGGATCAAGCGAATAGGTCTGTCTCGGCACACTTGGTGCTGTTGAGCGAGAACGCGGGCTCGGCCAGCTTCGGATGGAAGCGCGTCGAGCTGACGCTTGCCGGCGGGCACCTTGGGCGCGTTGATTTCTCTTGGCGTGCACGCATCAAACAGGCGCAACTCGTTGCGGCCATCGACGTTGGCCTGCGCCGCGAGCAGCGTGCCGGCATCGTTGACAGGGCTGCCGCTCATGTCCCACGGGATGACGTGACTCAGCGGCAGGAGTTGCCTGTCGGCAAAGCGGTACATCATCAGCTCGCGTAACTCGTTGCCGCGGTCGCTGGTGACGAGCAGGCCGCTGCCATCGCGCGTGAAGTCGCCGCCTGGGTTGCCTTGCCGTCGCTGCCCACCGCGGGCAAGACCTGCGCGAGTTTGCCGCTGGCGATGTCGAGCGGCCAGACCTGCGACTCATTGACCTACAGACAACTTGTCAGCGCGATCTGCTTGTCTTCCCACGACACGGCGCTCGCGTCCCAGCCGCCGCCGGGTAATTCAGCGAACTTGTGATTGTTTTGAGGCTGCAACGGATCGAGCAGCGACAGCGTCTGCGAGATCGCCGCGCGAAGACACCTTGCGCAGTGCGGTCCAGCGGCAGCGAGAGCGTGACGAGCTGGCCGGTGGCGTGGGTCCAGGTCGCGAGCTGTGGCCGCTCGTTCGACTCGGTCAGCAGCGTGACACGTTTGTCGGCCAGGTCGAGCCGGTAGAGCTTGTCGGCCTCGTCGCCGCCGCTGCTGGGCCCTTCAAAGGTGGGCAAGGGACGGATTGTGACAAACGCCGGCACCTAATCGGGGCAGGTTCATCCCGCATGCACGCAGCTCACGCGCCGTGTCGTGCAGTTCGTCGCAAACGGCTGGAAGGGCGGCGCGGGCGTGCCGATACTTCACTCCATCGACACGGCACAGACACCGAAGGAGCCCACCATGAAGACCATCACCCGCCAGCTGACCCGCATCACGACGATCGCGGCGGTGGCAGCTGCCGGCTTCACGATGCAGACCGCTCACGCGGCGCCGAACGAGGTTCGCGTGATTCAGCTGCCGACCGTGGTCGTGACGGCCAAGCGCATCAAGTTCGTGCAACTCGAAACCGTCGTCATCACCGCGAAGCGTCTCGCGCCGGCGACCTCGGTGGTTGCGCAACGCAACGTCCACGTCCCGCCAGCCTGAGCCTCAGGCGTCACGCACGTCGGCGACCGCATTGGTGCCGAAGTCGGCGCGGTTCAGGTAGGCCAGCACCCGGGCGGCCGCGTCGCCAGGCGGCGTGAGCTGCCCTTTTCCTTTCAGGCCAATGAAGTTGGCCTGCTCCGGAAATCCGGCCGGATCGCCGGCGCGCAAATGCACCTGCATATCGGTGTCGATCACGCCGGGCGCGAGCGACACCACTCGGGCACCATTCGGCCGCGTCGCTTCATCGAGCGCGAGCGCGCGCGTGAAGTGATCCATGCCCGCCTTGGCCGCGCAATACGAGGCCTGACCGGCCATCGCGCGCCGACCCAGGCCGGACGAGATGTTGAGCACGCGTTTGGTCGCCGACCAGGCACGCGTCGCGCGCAGGAACGCTGCGGTCAGCAGCAGCGGAGCCTCCAAGCCGACGCGCAGCGCCGATGAGAGCTCGGCATCGCTGCAATCCTCGATCGCGCCGATGCGCGTGAGCGCGGCGGCATTGTTGATCAGCGTGGCGCTGGCCAATGCACTCGCGTCCTGTGCGGCTAGCCACGTGCCCAGGCGCGCGGCCGCTTCGATCGGCTGCGACAGGTCCACGGCCCATTGCTCGCACCCCGCGGCATCGAGCGCGGCATTGCGCTGGCGCGACATGAACAGCAGCAGGTGATCCGGTCCGAGCAACTGCTGCGCCATCGCCGCACCCATGCCGCGCGACGCGCCGGTGAGGATGAAGAGATGCCGTGCCATCACGCCGCCACGCTTTGCTGGATGCCCGCGATCGCCCATTCGTGGCTGCCGTCGAGCGGCTTGACGAGGTGCCAGACCTCGTCGAAGGGCGCTGCCACGCCGTTCGCCTCTTCGCGGATCAGGCCATGGAAGCGCACGCTGACGAGCTGGCGCTCGGTCTCGCTCGCCACGTCGAGCACTTCGGCATCGACGCGCACGACGTCGGTCTGTTGCGACGCGCTGCCGCGGTCCTGCAAGTCGAGCTTGACCGCGGCGAACATCTCGGGTGTCGTGAAGCTGCGCAGGTCGTTCAGATCGACGCTGTCGTTCGCGGCCTGCATGCGGATGAAGATCAGCTTCGCGACGCGTTCGAATGCCGGTGCGTCAAAGCCGGCGGGCAGCGCGCTGGCCGGAACCGGTGTGGTCCAGCCTGGCGTCGTCGGGGCGGTCGCACTCGGGAGCGCGGAGGCGCTGAACGGCATGCCGTTCGGTGTCGCCATCGCGCCGGCGGGTCCTGGCATGAAGCGTCGCATCAGGAAGCGGATTGCGAACACGGCGACCGCCGCGAGCACCAGCATCGTGACGATGTTGCCCAGCTCGGCGCCCATGCCGAAATGGCTCATCAATGCGGCGATGCCCAGACCCGCGGCGAGGCCGGCGATCGGGCCCAGCCACGAGCGCTTGGGCGCATTGACGGGCGCCGCCGGCGTGCCGGGAACGGCGGGCGCGGCTTGCGCTGGCGTGGCCTGCTGAGCTGGCGCAGCAGCGGGAGGCGTGCGCGCTGGCAGGCTGCGTTGCATGCCGGACGAGCTGCCACCACCGATGCGCTTGGCAAACGCTCCGGTCGGTGCGAAGCCGGCGAGCAGCACGGCCGTGGAGAGGGCCAGGATCAGTGATTTCATGCGAGCTTCCTCGAGGAATGGGGCGGGCGCGATCATACGAGCGCGGCCTTGACCCACGTGTGATGTGAGGCCGCGTTGAAAAAAGGCAAGACCGCATGCGCCGCGCGCGCGGTTTCGATTGACGCCTGTAGCGCCAGCATGCCAAACTTCATCACGGTGCGATCTTGCATCGTGCTCGATTCGCAGGAGGTACGCCATGAACACATTGCACATTGCCCTCTCGTTGGCTGCTGCCTGAGCTGCGAATTGACGGATCTCGTCTGATCTGATTCTTTGCGCCGCGTCTTTCGCGGCCGACGTTCCCAACCCACAAGTTGCTCTGCGTGCCCTCGTGCATGCGAGGCGCATTCGCGCGTGGCCGTCGGTTGCGCGCCGTGAGAACGAAAGAACAGACACACCATGATCGAGATCCCCTTCGAGCGTCTGCGCCCTTTGGGCCTGACGCCTGCATTGGCAAACCGGGCTGTCGCGGCGGCCGACACCAAGGACACCGCAGCGGCGCAGCACCTGATGCGCCTGACCGAAGTTCACCGTGAGACGGTCCGCGTGACCGATGGTGCGCACGACCTAAGTGCGCGCGTGCTGCCGCGGCTGATGCGCGCGCTTGTCATTGAGGCGACCGCACTAGCGGTCGGCGACTGGGTGCTCGCCGGTACCGACGCGCACGGCCAGACCTGGGTGCATGCGCAGGTGCCGCCGGTGTCGCACATTAGCCGGCGCGATGCCGATGGCCGGCGCCATCCCGTCGTGAGCAACGTGGACACCGCGCTGCTGCTGATGGGCCTGGACGACGACTTCAACGTGCGTCGCCTGGAACGTTATCTTGCGCTGATCCACGCCACAGGTGGGCACGCCGGTGCGGTTGACGACGCCGGCGTGCAGCCCGTGGTCGTGCTGACCAAGGCCGATGTGGCCGCGCACACCCCAGGGCTGATCGCCGAACGCGTCGCCGCGTTGCAGGGTCGGCTGGCGGCGTCCATCGATCTGTTCCTGGTCGACGGCACCGACTCAGAAACTGCCCAACGCCTGGCGCCGTATCTGGCCGCTGGTCAGACACTGGTCGTGCTCGGCTCGTCGGGCGCGGGCAAGTCGACGTTGACGAACACGCTGCTGGGCACGGCGGTGCAGGACACCGGCGCGGTGCGCGAGCACGACGGCCGCGGCAAGCACACGACCACGTCGCGTTCGCTGCATCGCCTTCCCGGTGGCGCCTGCGTGATCGACACGCCGGGGCTGCGCGCGCTGCGGCCGGACATCGACGAGGCCACGCTCGCCGCGATCTTCGCAGATATCGACACACTCGCCGCGCAATGCCGCTTTCGCGATTGCGGGCACCACCACGAACCGGGTTGTGCGGTGCGCGACGGTGTGGCCGGCGATCGGCTGCACAACTACCACAAGCTGCTGCGCGAAGCCCGGCGCGACACGATGAGCGTGCTCGAGCGTCAACAGCAGGTCGCGGCGTGGAAGGCGCGCGGCCGCGCAGCGCGCGTCAACATGAAGGCCAAGCGCGGCTGATGTGCCACGTTGTGTGACTATCGAGTGCCCCCGCGGACCTCGGGGTCTACAGCCGGCCTGGGCTCGCATGCGTCATGAATGCAGGAAGAGTCGGCTGCTACGGCAGGCCGAACTCAGTGCGGCCTAGTGTCGGCTCTCGGAGAGTGCAGTCGAACAGCCGTTCGCGACGACCCACAGCCGCAGATGCAGACCCATATCGGCCAGCACAAAGCCGACGTTCAGACGGGCAGTCGCATAGCCAACTTCGTGTTGAGCGCAATGCGTGAGTTGGCTCGACAAGCCTCGGACAACTCACGATTCCTCCGCCAGAAGGCGACGCAGTTGTTCGGCCATTCGGCTTGCGCTGGTGCCTGGCGGGAAATAACCGACGTACTGGCCTTTCGAGTCGAGCACGTAGGTGAATGAGGTGTGATCGATCAGGTAGTGATCGGAGCCGGCAAGCGGCACCTTCTCATAGAAAACCTTGTAGGCCAACGCCACCCGGCGAACCTCGTCTTCGGTTCCGCTCAAAGCGAGGAAGCGAAGATTGAAGCTCCTGACATAGTCGCCGCGCAGTTTCGGGATGTCGCGCTGCGGGTCGAGCGTTACGAACACGGGTTGCACCCGCGCCCCCAACGCACCCAGTGCCTCGATTGCAGCGCCAATATCGCTAAGGGCGGTGGGACAGGCGTCGGGACAGAACATGTACCCGAAGTAGAGGAGAGACACCTTGCCGCGCCATTCCTCGGGGCCGGTGAGATGACCGTCCTGATCGGTCAGAATGAATGGACCGCCGACCGGGACACTGCCAGCCATCAGCTCGTTCATTAGGCGAGCGGCGTCGGCGCGGGCGGGCTCACTCGGGCCAATCTGGGCACTGGCCGCCAGCGCAACGCACACGGCGCAGAGGACGGTAGTTCGGACGAAACGCTGAATCATCGATCGTCAGGCCTCGGTTCCCCGCGCGATTCGCGGGTATCAGGCGCCGAACGTGAACTCGCTACCCGTCGTCGACGGCACGAGTCGATCGGGCATCATAGCCCTAAGTGATGCGAGCAGCCCGGGCCCGGAGCAGTGCATCGGAATCAACACATCGGGGTTGAGCTTGCCGAGTTCTGCCACGGTCTGCTTCAAGTACGCATCGTCTGCCGGAAACAGATGGAAGCCTCCTACGATCGCATGGATCTTGTCGATGCCGGAAACCTTCATCGCCTGGCGCGTGGAGTTCACGATGCCGGCGTGCCCGCAAGAGGAGATCACGATGAGGCCGCGATCTTTCAGGTGAAAGCAGGTCGCATGCTCGTTGAGGTGCTCGTCGGGGACCGGCTTGCCATGCGCCTTCGCCTCTGCGGCAGGGATGCTGCAACCGAGTTCGTCTTTCATGGCGTAATCGACCATGGTGTTCGGCAACACTCTTTCGAAGGAGGTACGCTCGATGACACCGGTCGTGAACGCCTGATCGGCGATTACGGTCGGTGTCGGGCAAAGCACGACACGAACTTTCAACGCCGCGAGTTGCCTGCGGTCGAGCACGCCGAACTCCGCGAACTGACCGGGCGCACCGCTGTTGAATCGACGGCAGAAATTGTCCTCGCCCCCGGCGTACAACGTCAAATCGGAAGGTAGCTTGCTGCGGTTTTGCTGGAGGAACGGAATCAGACCACCGAAATGATCGAAATGGCCATGACTGAGGATGAGCGTCTGAACCCTCGACGCGTCGACGCCCAATATGGCCATGTTGTTGTCTAGCGCTTCGATGGTGTATCCGAAGTCGAGCATGTAGTTTCGAGCCTGGTTGCCGGCCTGCGACTCGATCGCTAGCGCAAGGCCCCACTCGTTGTGCAGCGTCTTGCGATAGTCGCCCGGCGCAGCCAATCCGGCGCGCCTGACCTTTACCCACTGCGACGGCGTCGTGCGAGGCGTGTCGTAGCTGCTGTCTGTTAGGACCTTGATGGTCAAGCGATCAATCACCGGAACGGCCAGCGATGTGGACTGAGCGCGAGCGGACCGTAGGCCTAGCCAAGGCAACGCCAGCGCTGCAGAGCCCAGGACAAAGTTGCGACGTTGCGTGTTTGAAGCCAAGACTGTCTCCTTAAAGGGACCAAATACCTGGTTGACGGCTCGAGGGCCAATCTCTCATTGAGCGCCTAAGTGGTGTCGATTCCAAACATCACTCGATCCGGACAGGCTTGCCGACGCCTCCAGGCTGACGCCCACTAGCGCCTAATTGCGAAAAGCTTACCACTCGGACTCGGGATGCCCAATGCGAAGAATTCTCTTGTCGATGTTCTCAGCGTTCCAGCACCTTGTGTTGATGCCTGCGCAAACACAGCGCCGGCCTGGCGCAGTCAAAGAGCGCAACGTCAGGAAGTGGCCGAGACTGTGAGTTCGATCCCGGTTGAAGCCGAGCTTGCCACTTCTTGAGCACGAATCCTCAAGCGCACCACACTAGAACGGCACGACGGATTCGATCGTGATCTTGTCACCGCTGGTCGGATGCGCGAAGCGCAGCTGCGCCGCGTGCAGCAGCAGGCGGTCCGCGCCCGCGAGCACCTCGGGCGGCGCATACAGCGCGTCGCCTAGGATCGGGTGACCGATCGCGAGCAGGTGCACGCGCAACTGGTGAGCGCGGCCAGTGACGGGTTCGAGTTCGAGACGGGTGCGATCAACCTCCAAGCCGATCGCGTGCCAGCGCGTCAGCGACGGTTTGCCATGCGCGTGGTCGACCTTCTGCAACGGCCGGTTCGGCCAGTCCGCGATCAGTGGCAGGGCGATCTCGCCTTGCTCGGGGCGGAGTTGCCCATGCACAACCGCGACATAGCGCTTGTGCACCTCGCGCTGCGCGAACGCGCGGCTTAGCCGGCGCTGCGCGGTGCTGCCGCGCGCGAACAGCATCAAGCCTGAGGTCGCCATGTCGAGCCGATGCACGACGAGCGCGTCGCCGAACAGCGCCTGCACGCGCGTCGCCATGCAGTCCTGCAGATGCGCGCCCCGGCCCGGCACCGAGAGCATGCCGCTCGGCTTTTCGACGACGATGCAGTCGTCGTCGGCATGCAGTACGGCCACGCTCATCGCGAGTAGCGCAAGTGATCGCGTTGCGCGAGCGGCCGGAACAACCGTGTCCACAAGCCCGCGACCAGCAGCGTGCCGACACCACCGAGCAACACCGAGCCAACCGGCCCGAGCAAGGCCGCGGTCGCACCGGATTCAAACTCGCCGAGCTGGTTGGAGGCGCCGATGAACACCGAGTTGACCGCGCTGACGCGGCCGCGCATGTCGTCGGGCGTGTCGAGCTGCACCAGCGACTGGCGAATCACGACGCTGACCATGTCGGCCGCGCCGGCGACGATGAGCGCGGACATCGACAGGCCGAACGTGGTCGAGAGGCCGAACACCAGCGTTGCGGCGCCGTAGAGCGCAACGGCGCCGAGCAACACCTGCCCCGCGTGGCGCGCAATCGCCCAGCGAGTCAGCAGCAGCGACATGGTGAATGCGCCAGCGGCCGGCGATGCGCGCAGCAGTCCCAGACCCCACGGGCCGGCGTGCAGGATGTCGCGCGCGAAAATCGGCAGCAGCGCGGTCGCGCCGCCGAGCAGCACCGCGAACAGATCGAGCGAGATCGCGCCCAGCACCACCGGCCGGTGCCGCACGAAGTGCACGCCGGCCATCAACGTGGCCATGCTCATCTCGCGGCTCGGAGCCGGTGCGTGGTCGTAGCGCAAGCCGTTGATCAACGCGCCGGCAAGTGCGAACAGCGCGGCGCACACCGCGTAGACCGTCTGCACGCCGGCGACGTAGATGAAGCCACCGAGTGCCGGCCCGGCGACGATCGCGGCCTGCGAGCCCATCGAACTGAACGCGAGCGCGCGCGGCAACACGTCGCTAGGCACGAGCGCGGGCGTGAGCGCCTGCTGCGCCGGCATCTGGAAGGCCTTCACGGTTCCCAGCAGCACCGAAATCAGCAGCAGCAACTCGCGACTGGCCCAGTGCTGATGCGTGCTCAGGGCAAGCGTCGTCGCGATCACGACCTGCGCGAGCATGCACAGCGCGGCGATGCGCGCACGGTGGAATTGATCGACGACATGACCAGCCACCAGTACCAGCATCAGCGCGGGCATGAACTGCAGCAGGCCGACCAGACCCAGGTCCCACGCGCTGCCGGTGAGTTCATACATCTGCCAGCCGACCGCGACCATAAGCATCTGGTTTGCGCTGGTGCTCGCCAGGCGCGAGAACCACAGGCGCATGAAGGCCGGGAAACTTCGCAGGGGTGCGCCGTTCACCGCTGCATTTCACCCGAACTCAGAATGCGCACGCCGGGCGCTGCGGTCAGCGTCGCAGCGAGCAAAGCGGACGCGACGGCACGCGCCTTGATCGGCCGAACGCCGCGCGGTACGAATCCCATCCATGGTCTCAGCAGGCGATTGATCCAGACCTCGCCGGCGCGCGTCGGCTGGCCGAGCGCGGCGCGGTCGCCGATCAGCAGCGAGGGCTGCGCAATCACGATCGATTCGTAGCCGAGTAGCGCAATGGCGGCCTGCATCTCGCCCTTGACTCGGTTGTAGAACACGCTGGAGTTCGCGTCCGCGCCGAGCGCGGAAACGACTGCGAGTCGCCGCGCACCGGCGGCACGCGCGGCGTGCGCGACGGCCACAACGTGATCGAAATCGACCCGCCGGAAGCCGGCTTGCGAGCCCGCGACCTTGATCGTCGTGCCAAGGGCGATGAACACATCGTCGACGGCGGGCAGGGGGTCGGGCAGCTGCGCGAAGTCGATCACGTGCGGCGTAATGCGCGCGTCGGCCACCAGGCGGGCCACGGCCCGGCGCAGCAGCACGTGCGTGTGCCGGTAGTCCTCGCAGTCACGCACCAGCGCGAGCAGCTGCGCGCCGATCAGGCCGGTCGCGCCGGCTAGCAGCGCGGTACGTGCACGGGAGTTGGATGCAGCCATGCGGGCACTGTACCCGCATGGCTCAGCGCTTGGGCGAGCCCAGCCGTGCCGGCGGACGGCCGCTGCGCTGGCCGTCGGGACGCGGGCCGCTAGGGCGTGCGGGTGAGCGCGAGTCGCTGCCGCCGCGGGCGCCACCACCGCTGTTGCCGCCACGACCGCCGCCGCCGGCGTGATGCCTTTGGCCACCGCGGCCGGCACCTTCGCCAATCACCATGCGCCCGAGCACGATGGGCTCGGCCTTCTCGCTCGGGTGCGGCGCGAAGCCGGGCACGATCTCTTTCGGGATCTCACGCTTGATGAGCTTCTCGATCTCGCGCAGGAAGCCGTTCTCGTCCACGCACACCAGCGACACCGCCTCACCCTTCGCGCCGGCACGGCCGGTACGGCCGATGCGATGCACGTAGTCCTCGGGCACGTTCGGCAGCTCGTAGTTGACGACGTGCGGAAGCATGTCGATGTCGATGCCGCGCGCGGCGATGTCGGTCGCCACCAGCACCGTCAGGTCACCTGT
>JANYBE010000675.1 GCA_025360945.1 Rhizobacter sp.
TCGCGCGCGAGGTCGTCGAGTTCTACGGGGCCGAGGCCGAGTCGCACCCGGTGGGCACCGGGCCGTTCAGGCTCGTGCAATGGCGACGCAGCTCGTTCATCGCGCTCGAACGCAACCCCGGCTTTCGCGAGATGTTCTACGACGCCGAGCCCGCGGCCGACGACGCGGAAGGGCAGGCGCTGCTCGCACGCTTCAAGGGTCGGCGTCTGCCGATGGTCGACCGGGTGGAGATCTCGATCATCGAAGCGGATCAGCCGCGCTGGCTCGCCTTCATTAACGACGAAGCCGATCTCGAGTTCGAGATGGGCTTCGAGTTCATCCCGCAGGCGATGCCGAATGGCCATGTCGCGCCGAACCTGGCAAAGCGCGGGATCCAGGGCTACCGCAACCTCGAGCCGACGGCCTACTGCGCGCTGTTCAACATGGAAGACCCAACCGTGGGCGGATACAGCCCCGCGAACATCGCGCTGCGTCGCGCCATCGGTCTGGGCTTCGACAGCCGCGGCGAGATTGCGTACGCCTTCAATGGCCAGGGCGTCGTGGCGCAGACGCCGCTGCTGCCGCACACGCTTGCCTTCGACCCCAGCTACCGCAGCGAATTCAGCGAGTACGACCCGGCGCGTGCCAAGGCCCTGCTCGATCTGTACGGCTACATCGACCGCGACGGCGACGGTTGGCGCGAGATGCCCGATGGCTCGCCGCTGCTGCTGAAGATCAACATGCAATCCGATCAGCGCTCGCGCAAGATCGCCGAGATGATGGACCGCAACCTGCGTACGCTCGGCATTCGCAGTCAGTCCATCGTCGCGCAATGGCCCGAGAACCTGAAGGCGGCGCGCGCCGGCAAGCTGCAGATGTGGACGGTTGGGTCGCAGGCCGACGCGCCGGACTCGATCGGCGCGCTGGCGCGCTACGACAGCCGCCAGATCGGTGGGCAGAACATGGCGCGCTTTCGTTTGCCGGCGTTCGATGCGCTCTACGATCATGCCCAGGCCCTCCCCGACGGCCCGCAGCGAGCCGCGCTGTTCGCGCAGGCCCAGAAGCTGGCGCTGGTCTACATGCCGTACAAGTACACACTCAACCGCGTCTCGACCGACATGGCACAACCGTGGTTGATCGGCTACCGGCATCCGGTGTTCTGGACCGACTGGTGGCAGTACGTGGACATCGACGCCGCCGAGCGCGATCGGCGCAAGAGGTGAGATGACGAGATGAAGTCCGTGACGACGAAGATTCGGTTGTTGATCGGCGCCTGCATGTTGACCGCTGCTTCGGTCCACGCGCAAGCGCCGCCAGGCGAGCCGGCGAAGAAGGTGCTGCGCTATGCGTTCGAGGTGGCTGAGACCGGCTTGGATCCGGCGAAGATCAGCGACCTGTATTCGCGTACGCTGACGCCGCACATCTTCGAAGGCCTGTACCACTACGACCACCTCGCGCGGCCGGTGAAGATCAAGCCGCTGACGGCCGACGGCATGCCGCATTACTCCGACGACTACCGCGTCTGGACGATCAAGGTCCGGCCCGGCATCTACTTCGCCGACGACCCGGCGTTCAAGGGCAAGAAGCGCGAGCTGGTCGCGCAGGACTACGTTTACGCGTTCAAGCGTTTCGCCGATCCGGCCAACAAGAGCCCGGGCTGGACTAGCCTCGAGGCCGAAGGCCTGGTCGGCCTGGCCGCGTTGCGCAAGGCGGCGCTCGACGGCAAGAAGCCCTTCGACTACGACCAAGAGATCGAGGGTGTGCGGGCCCTCGACCGCTACACGCTGCAGTTCAGGCTCGCCGAGGCGCGCCCGCGCTTTTACCAGAGCCTGGCGAGCGGTGACCTGTTCGGCGCGGTGGCGCGCGAAGTGGTCGAGTTCTATGGCGAGAAGATCGATGCCCATCCGGTCGGCACCGGCCCGTTTCGGCTCGCGCAGTGGCGGCGTAGCTCGTTCATCGCACTCGAGCGCAGCCCGGACTTCCGCGAAATGCTGTACGACGCCGAGCCCGGCGCGGACGACGCCGAAGGGCAAGCGCTGCTCGCGCGCTTCAAGGGCCGGCGCCTTCCGATGATCGACCGCGTCGAGATCTCGATCATCGAGGAAGAGCAGCCACGCTGGCTGTCGTTCGTCAATGGCGAGGCCGATGTCGCGTACCGCGTGGGCTACCAGTTCGCGTCCCAGGCGATGCCCAACGGCAGGGTCGCACCGAATCTGGCCAAGCGCGGGATTCGCGGCTTTCCGATCGTCGAATCGGCGGCCAATTTCTTCTTCTTCAACATGGAAGACCCGACGGTCGGCGGCTACGCTGCTGACAAGGTCGCGCTGCGCCGGGCGATTGGGCTGGGCATAGACGTCAAAAGCGTCATCAACTACGCCTACAGCGGCCTGGGCGCACCGGCGCAGGGGCCGACCCTTCCCAACACCAGCGCCTACGACCCGAAGTTCAAAAGCGAATTCAGCGACTACGATCCGGCGCGCGCGCGCGCGCTGCTCGACCTGTACGGCTATACGGACCGCGATGGCGACGGCTGGCGCGAGATGCCGAATGGCTCGCCGCTAGTGCTGAAGGTCTCGACGACACCGAACCAGCGTGACCGCAAGATTGCCGAGGTGCTGGCCAAGAACATGAAGACGCTTGGCATTCGGGTCCAATCGCTCACCGCGCAGTGGCCGGAGAACTTGAAAGCGGCGCGCGCCGGCAAGCTGCAGATGTGGGCGCTGGGCCTGGCGGCCGCCAGCCCCGACGCGAGCGGCGCGTATGCGCGCTTCGACAGCCGCCAGATCGGCGGGCAGAACCTGGCGCGCGTCAAACTGCCCGTGCTCGACGCACTCTACGATCAGCTGCAGACGCTGCCGGACGGCCCGCAGC
>JANYBE010000008.1 GCA_025360945.1 Rhizobacter sp.
GGCCTTCGACGTAGATCGAGCGACCCTTCTTGAGGTATTCGCCGGCGATCTCCGCGAGCCGGTCGTAGAAGATGACGCGATGCCATTCGGTCTCTTCCATCTTCTCGCCGGAATCCTTGTTCTTCCAGGTGCGCGAGGTGGCGACCGTGACGTTGCACACCGCAGCGCCGCTCGGCGTGTAGCGCACTTCAGGGTCGCGACCGAGATTGCCTATCAGGATGACCTTGTTGACTGACGCCATGTTGCGCTCCGAAACGATGTGGAATACGACAATTATCGCCTGCGGGCCGGCGCCGTCGCTCCCTCCGCGGATGGAGGCAACGGGTGCCGTCCCGATGGGGCGGCTCACCACGCGAAGACGCGTCCCGTACCATCGCGCCTTTGAATTGCGCCCTGCCCGTGACCATCACCTCATCGTCCCCCGACGCCATCTTGCACGAAGTCTTTGGCTACACGGCGTTTCGCGGTGCGCAAGCAGAGATCGTCAACCATGTGATCGGCGGTGGCGACGCGCTGGTGCTGATGCCCACCGGTGGGGGCAAAAGCCTGTGCTACCAAGTGCCCGCGATCGCGCGGCACCGGCGCGCGCAAGGCGTGGCCGTTGTCGTGAGCCCGCTGATCGCACTGATGCAGGACCAGGTCGGCGCGCTCGAGGAGGCGGGCGTGCATGCGTCGTTCCTGAACTCGAGTCTGACCCTCGACGAGACTCAGAAGATCGAGCGCGAGATGATGAGCGGCCGGCTTGTGCTGATCTATATCGCGCCCGAGCGGTTGACGACACCGCGCATGCTGGCGCAGCTCGACTCGCTGCAGCAGCGCGGCCTGATTAGCCTGTTCGCGATCGACGAGGCGCACTGCGTGAGCCAGTGGGGCCACGATTTCCGCGAGGACTATCTCGCGCTCAATCTGCTGCACGAACGCTACCCAGAGGTTCCGCGCATCGCGCTCACCGCGACCGCCGACGACCTCACGCGCGCCGACATCATCGCGCGCCTGCAGCTTGAGGACGCACGCGTCTTCATCAGCAGCTTCGACCGACCAAACATCCGCTACGCGGTGGTCGAGAAGGACGAGGCCCGCAAGCAGCTGCTGCGCTTCATCCAGGACGATCACGAAGGCGACGCCGGCATCGTCTACTGCCAGTCGCGCAAGAAGGTCGAGGAAACGGCGAGCTGGTTGAACGACGAAGGCATCAGCGCGCTGCCGTACCACGCCGGTCTGGACACCGGCGTGCGCAAGCGGCACCAGGACCGCTTCCTGCGTGAAGACGGCATCGTGATGGTCGCCACGATCGCGTTCGGCATGGGCATCGACAAGCCCGACGTGCGCTTCGTCGCGCACCTGGATCTGCCAAAGAACATCGAGGCCTACTACCAGGAAACCGGCCGCGCCGGCCGCGATGGCCAGCCCGCCGACGCGTGGATGGCCTACGGCTTGGCCGACGTAGTGAACCAGCGTCGCATGATCGACGAGGGCCCGGCGGCCGAGGAGTTCAAGCGAGGCCAGCGCGGCAAGCTCGACGCGCTGCTCACGCTCGCCGAGGCGCACGACTGCCGGCGCGTGCGCCTGCTTGCATACTTCGGCGAGGCGAGCGAGCGCTGCGCGGCATACCAGAACGCCTGCGACAACTGCCTGACCCCGCCCGCCACCTGGGACGCGACCGAGGCGGCGCGCAAGGCGCTGAGCTGCGTCTATCGCTTCCACCAGAATGGTGGCCAGCGCTACGGCGCCGCGCACCTGATCGACGTGCTGCGCGGCAAGGCGACCGAGAAGGTTGTGCAGCGCGGGCACGAGGCCCTGAGCACCTTCGGCATCGGCGCCGATATCGCCGAGGCACAGTGGCGCGTCGTGCTGCGTCAGCTGATCGCACTCGGCTACCTGCGCACCGAGGGCGAGTACAACACGCTCGAGCTCACTGCGACCGCACGCGAGGTTCTGCGAGGCGATGTGCAGATGCTGCTGCGCCAACCCAGCGACACTCCCAAGCGATCGTCGAAGACCGGGCGCGTTACGCGCGCCACACGCGGTGGCAAGGACAAACCCCCACCGCTGCCGCTGGACGACGCAGCGCTGCTGCGCTTTGAAGCTCTGAAGGCCTGGCGTGCCGAAGTCGCGCGCGAGCACAACCTACCGGCCTACATCGTTTTCCACGACGCCACGCTGGCCGAGATGGCGCAGACCCAACCCGATTCGATGGACGCGCTGGCGCAGATCAGCGGCGTCGGTGCGAAGAAGCTCGAAGCTTACGGAAGCGAGATCCTGCGGGTGTTGGGCGACTGAGCAGGCCGGGCGCCGCTCCGCTCCCAATCCGGCCCGGATTCGCTGGGGGGTCGTCGAACGTATTCGTTCGGCGAGGGGCTTCATTACCAACGCTTACAGCACGGGCGGATTCCTGTGCAGTAACGCACATTGAAGACGCCCTCCCTGGCCTACGATCCGACTCCGTTCCGCTCTCTTTTGGGTCACCCATGACCTCGTCGCCACGCTGGGCCGCCATCGCCGTCATTGCCCTATGTCTGCTGGCTCTGGGCGGCTGCACGCCCACCTCGCTGCTGCTCGGTGCAGCGGGCGTGGCAAGCGATACCAGCGTGCCCTGGGCGATCGTCAAGCATGTCCACGGCAAGCTCACCGAGGGCGATCCGACGCCATGCGCCGGCCTGGATCGCGTGGAGCGCGCGCTGAGCCCGCGCTGCGGCCAGTACGTCACCGGCAGCTTGCGCAGCAGCGACGTCGCCGCCAGCCAGTTCAGCCCTTGCGCGCTCGCCACAGCCGCGCGCGACACGCGCCTGTGGCCGGCGTTGCCGGAGCTGATCGCCGCGGGCGCACGCCCCGAGACGTGCACCCAACCGGCCATCGTCGCGCTCGCGCAGGCCAACGACTGCCCCGACCTCGCCGCCGTACCCGCCGATGTACGCGGCGCACTGCAGAACCTGGCGCAATCCGACTCGCGTGCCGTGCAGCACGACGTGGTGCGCTGGCTGAGCTGCCCAAACAGCCGCGCCGCCGGTCTTGACAGCGTGTTGGGCACCTGGCTGGCCAACGGCGCGCTGGACCCGGGTCCGTTGTCGTTCAGCCCGCTCTCCGCACTTCATCCGAGCGCTTTGGGTTCGCCGCTCGCAGTCGCGCTCGAAGCGCGCGGCCACACGGCCGACGCGGCACTCGGCGGCTACGATGGCCAGCGTGCGTCGGGCTTCGAAGAGGCCTTGCGAACCAGCGACTGGGTCGCGCTCGAATGGTGGCTGGCGCGTCAGCCGCAGCTCGCCAACCGCGTGCCCGGCCCGCAGCTCGACTGGCTGCCGCTCGCGCGCGTGCTGTCGCCGGGCTTCCTCGCCTACCCGGGCAGCCGCGCCGACATGGTGGGCTTTCTGGTGGCGCGTGGCGCCGACCCGCGCACCCGGCTGCCCTCGGACCCGTCGCAGACGGTGATCGCGCTGGCGCGCATGATGCGCAGCCCACTCGTCGACATGCTCCAGGCCGCGCCGTCCGGCGCCGAACCCGTCAACACGGTCGCGACGAACTCGCGTACGCTGCGCCTGGTCGGGCAGTAGGCGCCGCAGCGCTCAACGCGTCTCGACAAAGGACTTCACCGGCAGGGCACGCGCGTCGCGCTGTAGCACCGAAGCGACCACGTCGGGCACCGGTTCGCCGCCAACAATTAGGCTGAACATGCCTTCGGTGGTGGGCCGCTGAGCGGCATCGAACGCGTCGCGAGCCAACTCGCGCCATGCCGTCAGGCCCCACGGCACGGCGCGCCAGCGTCGGCCGCCGGTTCGAAATGCTAGCCAGCCCGTCTGCGTGTCGAGGCGCACCTCGTCCGGAGGAACCGCACCGAGCACGAGTTCGCTGAACAGCGGTGTCTGCGATTCGACCGCGTGGGCATCGGCCGCGCCACCCACGCGGTACAGCGTGGCGAGCGTGGGCGCGACGCCCTTCGGGCTGCGGTAGCTGGCGGCTTTCAGGTGCAGGCAGTAGGCGACGCTACCACCGTCCGACACCCGCGTTTGCAGCAACGTGTCGTTCGCCTTGAACCGGATGACGTCGGCGCTGGCGTTAGCGAACACACCGCAGGGCGAGGCCGCATCGGCGAGCGCCATCGGAGCGGCGCGCATCGAATCGGCGGTGGTGATCGGCACCGGCTCGAGATCGAACAGGCGCACGCTGACGTCGCCCAGCATCACGTCGGTCGCGAACGCCCGGCTCGTCGCGGGCAGCACTTCCACCGCGCTCACCACGATGCCGCCGGGGGCGGCATCGTCGATGTCGTCCAGCGGCCGGGTCACGACGGCGCGCTGGCGCAATTGCACGCCGTTCGGATCGACCCACAGCACCGCGTAGAACTGTCGGTAGCTCGCGAAGCCGACCACCACGTTGGACAGGTCGGCGGCGAGCGCGAGCCGGGTCGCCTCGAGCGGCGTGGACAGCAGCTGATCCTCGATGCGGCACTCGCGGCCATTGCCCTGCAGGCGCCCGGCGTACAGCGACGCCCCCCCGCCGGAGCTCGCACCGACAACGATCAGGCCGCGGCCGTTGGCCGAGCCCGGCCGCGCAAAAAAGCGCGCGGCGCGCGGCCCAATGCTGCGCTCGGGTTCCGCGACGGCAACCGATTCGCAGGTCACCGGCGCGGTCATGCTGGCGGGCGACACCTTGCCCGACGCCGACGGCTTGAGCGCCCAGGCCGCGCCGCGCAGCACCGTACTCAGTGCCGACGTGTTGCGCACCTCGCTGAGCAGCGCGGTGCGCACCACGCCGTCAAGGCGGCTCGCGTACATGAGGTTCAGCACCGGCCACTGCGCTGGGCCGACGCTGCTGCCACGGCCCTCGTCGAACAGACTGGCGCCGAGCAGCGTCGTGTACAGCGGCGTCTGCGGGCCTTGCGGGCCGGAAAACTGGCTCATGAAGCCGACCTGGGTCTCGGCCGCCAGCGCATAGCTGCGGTCCAGCGTGCGCTCCTTCTTCGCAAGATCGTTTTCGGCCCAGCGCAATACCGCCAGCCCGATCAGCACCAGCGCCAGTCCGACGACACCCGCAAGCAGCCCACGCCGCAACAGGTTCTTGCGCGCGGTGGTAGCCCTCTCGGCGCGCACATCGGCCTCGGCGCGCTCCTTCTCGGCCATGATGCGACGCTTGTCGGCCTCGTCCTGGCGGCGCTGCGCCTGGAACTCGCGTTCGCGCTCGGCAGCTTCGCGTTGCTGCTGGGCGGCACGGACGCGCTCCTGCTCCTGCGCCTGCTGGCGCGCGCGCGACGCTTTGATGAACGCGTCGACCTGCGGCTCGACCCTGACGAGACGCTCGCCGTCACGGTACTGGAGCAGCACGCGAAACCATTCGTGGCGCTCGGCGCGCCGGTCGAACACCGAACCCAGACGACATGAGTCCATGCGCACCAGCTCGGAGGCCTCGAGCAGGTACTCGGGTCGCTCGCTCCACATCGTGCACTTGCGCAACACGGCGACAAACTCGTCGAAACGGTCGGCCTCGGCATCGACCAGTGAGCGGAAATGCGCCCAGCCGCGGATGAAGGATTCGTGCGAGACCTTCAGCGTGATGCGCTCCGGGTTCTCCTTGTCCCAGAACAGGTAGTTGACGCTGTCGAGAAAGCCGTGCTCGAGCAACTCGCGCAGCGACTCGCGCGGCTGCGTGACGCCGTCGAACAGGCGCGGATCGTCGACGTCGACGCGCTGCTGCGAATACAGGCCGTTGTTCGGGTCCTTGAACGCGAGGTGGCGCAGCACCACGTCGACCAGCTCGCGCTGCGCCGCGTCGCGCTGCCGGTAGACGGCCTCGGCCTGGTTCTCTAGGCTGCGGCGCAAGGTGTTGATGCCGGTCTGCGCATGCAGCCATCCGGTGGGCTGGTTCGAGGCCGGGGCCACGGCATGCTCGAGGTCGGCCCAGATCACACGCGCCGGTACGAGCTCGCGGGGCAGGCCTTCGCGCAGGCAGGCGGCCTCCCAAGTGCGCGCCAGCGCATGCTGCAGCAGCGGCAGGTGATCGGCGTCGTTGGTGATGCGCTCCACATCGGCGAGCAGTCGGGCGATTACCGCATCGTCGAACACGACATCGTCCGGCAGCGTCGTGCCCGCCAGCGCGCCGCGGCGCTGCAGCAGGCGCAGGTAGTACTTCGCCGGGCCGACGATGGCCTCGCGCAACTCGCGCTCGTCGAGCCGGCGCACCAGGTACGAGGACTTGTTGATCGCGTCGGGAAGCTCGAGCGTGCCGGCGCAATCGGCAAGGTGCTCGCTTCGCATGGTCAACACCACGTAGCAGCGCGGGTGCGGGTCGAAGAAGTGGTCGACCACCGCTTCGATCAGCAGCTTCGCGTCCGGGTTGTCGCGGTTGTTCGGGTGGAACAGTTCTTCGAACTGGTCGACGACGAACAAGAAGCGCGCGTCTTTGCCGTCGGGCCCGCACGCGATCAGCTCGTCGAAATAGGCATCGACCAAACGCGAGAAGCCGGCCTCTTGGCGGAACACCGCGGCGATCTCGGCGCGCCGTGCCGCGTCCTCGTCGACCGAGCCCAGGGGGGTCAGCAGTTGCGAGAACTTCCAGGCCAAGCGCGTGATCGGCGTCTGCGACTTCGCTGCACTGTCGGCATCTGCCGGCTCGCTCACGGTCGGCAGCAAGGTGGTGCCAGGCGTGCACACCACAGGGATCCAGTAGTCGCCTGCTTCGGCGATACCGAAGCCGCGCAGCTCGGGCACGACGCCGGCACGTATCAGCGAGGACTTGCCCGAGCCCGAACCGCCGATCACCGCGACGAAGCGCGTCTCGTGCAGGCGTTCGATGATCTCGTGCACTTGGCGGCCGCGGCCGAGCAGCAGCGCGGCCTCGTGGTCGAGGAAGGGCCGCAGCCCCGGGTACGGCTCGGTGGGCAGGCGCAAGGCCGCGGCGCGGGTCGTCGTGTCCATCGCGGATCAGGGCTTCGCGGCCCTGCCGTTCAGACGCTTGCGCTTGCGTTCCAGCACGCTGCTCAGAAACACCTTCAACGCGGGCGCGTCTTCGGCCAGCACAGCAACGCCGCCAGCCGTCGGCATGAACCGCACGACGTGCCAGTTGCCGACTGACTCGGTGCTGCGCGTGTCGTTCGGCCCATCCATCACATAGGCGACCACGCCCGGCGCGTAGTTGGGGCCGGAGAGCTTGGGCTCGACCTTGTTGATCTGCGCGGCGAGCGAGTCCGGCGTCTTCTTGCCCCACAGCAGGACCACGCCATCGGCGTCATCGAGCACCGGGCGCTGGTCGATTTCGGTCATTTGCAGACCGGTCGGGCGCAGGTAGAGCTGCGGCTCGCTCTGCATCGTGGCGACCACCTCGCCCCAGCTCGCGACGACCTGCTGGCCAAGCGACTCCCAGTAGGTCTCCTGCTCCTTGTTGCCCTCGATGTAGACGCGCACCAGCAGCTCGTCTTTGGGCAACGCCGCGCTGCGCGCAGCCGCAGGCTCGACATCTGGATAGCTGGGCGCATGATGCTCACGGTCGACGGTGGCGCGGATCTTCTTGGCCAGCGCCTCGCGCACGCGCAGGAATTTGCGCCAGAAGCCGTTCGCGACGATCACCTGCTTGTCGCGCGTGTTGTCGGCGTAGATGTCCATCGGAATGTCGGTCTCGTCCTCGTCGTAGAACGGTATCCAGACCTGGTCCTCGAACGGGCACACACGCTTCCATTTCGCGCGGCTCGTCAGCTCCTTGATCGCCGGCGCGGACAAGGCGATGACGAAGAAGCGTTCACGAAACCCATCGTCACCGAACAGCTCCTTGAAATACTCGAGCTCGTGCAGGCACCACTCGGACGTCAGGTAGTTGTCATGCACGAACAGGATCATTGCGAACGACGCCGCAACGTTCTTGCGCAGCTCCTCGTTGAGCGGCCCGGCGATTGGCCCGTTTCTGCTGCTCAGGTGCGCGTTCGGCACGTCGATGCCGTGCAGCCGGGGCGGCAGCATCCGGTTCAGCTCGGTGTTGAAATTGGTGATCCAGCCCGCCCAGGCGGTGTCGTCATCGTGCGCGTAGCTCAGGAACGCGCTGTGCCTGTAGCTGGAAAACGCCCGGTTGCTCATCGCGTGTCTCGCATGCCGAGCGCAGGCATGTCGTGCTCCAACTGCGCCAGCACCGCATCGAACGGTCGCTTCAAGACGGTTCTGCAGTACAGCGTCTCGGTACTACCGAAGTCGTCGTTTTCATAGAGCTTGTTGGCCGGTGCGCCGCCGCCGCAATAGCCGAAATGCGCGCACGAACTCTCGCAGGCGCGCGTGCCCCGCACGATTGCGCGCCAGACACGGGCAAAGCACTCGCCCCTCGCCGCGGCGAAGAACCCATCGCGCTCGACATTGCCGAAGACGAAGTTGCCGAACTCGGCGAACGGCTGACCGAGCAGCTCGGGCGAGAAGCTGCTGAAGTCGCCGTTGTGCGCGACGCTGACGAGCGCGAACGGCAGCGTTTGCACGTTCTCGGGCCAGCGCTGCTTGCGCCACTGGATCATTGGCAACGGCTCGGCGACCAGGTGCAACGCCAGCGCCAGCTCGCGAACCCGTGTGCGTGCACCAGGCTCCCGCGACCGCGCGAGAAGCCGTGCGATGAACGCTGCGTGCGACGCTTCGTGGCCGGTGAGGCTTGACGTCGTGTGCGCGCCCTCGGCCTCGTCGAAGTTGCAGCCGACCTCGGTCACACCTTGCGCCTCGAAGAAGTCGAAGAACGCATCGGCCCGCGCGAACGTGGCCGGTGTCACGACCGCGATCGCATGGAACGCGATGCCGTGCGCGCGCAGGCATGCCATGCCGCGCAGCACGCGCGCATGCGTGCCGCGGCCGCCGCGCGTGCGGCGATGCGCATCGTGCAACTCGGCTGGACCGTCGACGCTGACGCCAATGCGGATGCGGTGACGCTCGATGAGCTGGCACCACGCGTCGTCAATCAGCGTCGCGTTGGTCTGGATCGAATGCGAGAGCTCGCAGTGCGCGCCTAGCACCTCGTGCAGCGTCGCGATCGCAGCGTCGTAGAACGACACCGGCAGCGTCAGTGGCTCGCCCGCGTGCCACACGACCGTGAGCTGTGCGCCGACCAGATCATCAGCCAGCATACGTTCGGCCGCATGACGCATCGTGGCCAGCGACATGCGCGCCGTCGAGTCTCGATCCGGCAGATAGCAGTAGTCGCAATCGATGTTGCAGAACGGGGTGGGCTGCAGGATCAGCAGCCGGGTCTTCAGTGCCGGCGTGAACTCGGCTGGATCGAAGCCGACGACCGACGCCGACTCAGCCGGAGCGGATCGTCTCGGGAG
>JANYBE010000161.1 GCA_025360945.1 Rhizobacter sp.
GCTCGCTCGCGGGCACCTCGGCCTCGATGAAACGGGCCAGGCGCTCGACTTGGCGCACTCGGCTCGCGTGGATCAACCCGAAGTGCGCCACGATGGCGTGCACCAGCGTGCCGTTCCATTTCACCGGCACGTGCAGCAGGCCACGCTGCTCGAAGCGGTGGTCCGACACGTCGTGATGGCCGACGTCGCCGAGCGGCCAGCGCGACAGCAGCGCGTTGCCGTGCTCGCCGTGCGTCGTCGTCGCGTTGGTGCGGTAGGCGACTTCGTAGCCATCGGGCGCAAGGTAGTCGGCCTGCGGCATGCGCGGCCAGCCGAGCAGTGTGTCGGGAAACTTGCGTGCCTCGGCGCGGTTCATCGCACGCACCTCCTGCAGGAATACGAGGTCGGTGTCGAGCGCCTCGATGCCGAGCGCGAGGTTGTGGATCTCGAGCCGCTTGCGCGGGCCGACGCCGCGCACTCCCTTGTGGATGTTGTAGGTGGCGACGCGCAGCACGTCGCTGTTGAACGTCGTGGTGTGGGCGGTGCGCATGTCGGATCGTGATCTCAGAGAAAGCGCGGCAATTGCAGCACGGCCTCGGCGTTGGACGGCGAGAAGCATTTGTCGGCGGCGGCCCGCCAATCCAGCCACTCGTGTCGCAGATGTTCGCGTGGCGAAAGCGTGATGGCCGCGTCGCGCGGCACGCGCAGACCGTACACATGCTCGGTGTTTTGTGTCACACCGGGCGCGTAGCGGTGGCGCCAGACCGGGTAGATGTCGTAGACGTTGCTCAGGCGCCAGTCACGCAGATTCGCAAGCGGCACTGCGGCCGAGCCGATCGCGATACCGGTCTCTTCCAGCACCTCGCGCCGCGCGGTGGCCACGAGCGCCTCGTCGACAGCATCTTTCGAGCCCGTCACGCTCTGCCAAAAGCCAGGCCTATCGGCACGCTCGATCAACAGCACCTGCCGGTCGGCGGTGTGGATGACGACGAGCACGGACTCCGGGATCTTGAAGGGCTTGTCCACCGCAGAGAGATTGTTCGCATGAAAGAGGGCGCCAAACGCGCGCCCTCTTCATTCTGCATCAGGCACGCACCGAATGAATCACCCCGCGGCCGACGCCGTGTTGCGCAGGCGGATGTGCAGCTCGCGCAGCTGCTTTTCGTCGACCGCGCTCGGCGCGTTCGTCAGCAGATCCTGCGCGCGCTGGGTCTTTGGGAACGCGATCACGTCGCGCAGCGATTCAGCACCGGTCATCAGCATCACGAAGCGATCGAGACCGATCGCAATGCCGCCGTGCGGTGGCGCGCCGTATTGCAGCGCGTCGAGCAGGAAGCCGAACTTGAGCTGCGCCTCCTCGGCATCGATCTTGAGCGCGCGGAAGACCTTGCTCTGCACCTCTTCGCGGTGAATCCGGATCGAACCACCACCGAGTTCGAGGCCGTTCAAGACCACGTCATACGCCTTGGCGATGCAGCGGCCCGGATCGGTTTCGAGCCAGTCTTCGTGGCCGTCCGTCGGGCTCGTGAACGGGTGGTGCACGGCATTCCAGCGCTGGCCGCCTTCGTCGTACTCGAACATCGGGAAGTCGACCACCCACAGCGGTTCCCACACGCCTTGCGCGAGGTCGCGCGCCTTGCCGAACTCGCTGTGGCCGACCTTCACGCGCAGCGCGCCGATCGCGTCGTTGACGACCTTGGCCTTGTCGGCGCCGAAGAACAGCAAGACACCGTCCTTCGCATCGGTACGTTTGAGGATCTCGGCCAGCGCGGCGTCGTGCAGGTTCTTCACGACTGGCGACTGCAAGCCTTCGCGGCCCTTGGCCACGTCGTTGACCTTGATCCAGGCCAGGCCCTTGGCGCCGTAGATCTTCACGAACTCGGTGTAGGCGTCGATCTCGCTGCGGCTCATCTCGGCTCCGCCTGGCACGCGCAACGCTACGACGCGGCCGCCCTCCATGAGCGCCGGTACTGAGAAGACCTTGAAGTCCACATCCTTCATCACGTCTGTGAGCTCGGTGAACTCGAGCTTGACACGCAAGTCGGGCTTGTCCGAGCCAAAGCGGTGCATCGCCTCGGCGTACTTCATCACCGGGAACGCCGGCAGCTCGACACCGATCGCGTGCTGGAAGGTGCTTCGGATCATGCCCTCGAACATCGTGCGGATCTCTTCCTCGGTGAGGAACGAGGTCTCGATGTCGATCTGCGTGAACTCGGGCTGACGGTCGGCGCGCAGGTCTTCGTCGCGGAAGCATTTGGTGATCTGGTAGTAGCGGTCGAAGCCGGCCACCATCAGCAGCTGCTTGAACAGCTGCGGCGACTGCGGCAGCGCGAAGAACATGCCGTCGTGCACACGCGAGGGCACGAGGTAGTCGCGCGCGCCTTCGGGCGTGCTCTTCGTGAGCATGGGCGTCTCGATGTCGATGAAGCCGTTCGCGTCGAGGAACTTGCGCACCTCCATCGCAACGCGGTAGCGCAGCATCATGTTGCGCTGCATCGCCGGGCGGCGCAGGTCGAGCACGCGGTGCGTGAGGCGGGTGGTCTCCGACAGGTTGTCATCGTCGAGCTGGAACGGCGGCGTGATGCTCGGGTTTAGCACCTCGATCTGCAGACACAGCACCTCGATCTTGCCGCTGGTGATGTTGGCGTTGACAGTGCCCTCCGGGCGCGCGCGCACCTTGCCCACGATCTTGAGGCAGAACTCGTTGCGGACGTCTTCGGCAACTTTGAACATCTCGGCCCGGTCCGGATCGCAGACGATCTGGACGATGCCCTCGCGGTCACGCAGGTCGATGAAGATCACGCCACCATGGTCACGACGGCGATGGGCCCAGCCCATCAGCGTCACGGTCTGGCCCATCAGTGCCTCGGAAACGAGGCCGCAATACGTTGTTCTCATGAATTCACTCCACTTCCGAGTGCAGGTTGGTTTGTTCGGGTTGCTGGCGCTGTGCGATCAGCGGGCTGAGCGGATGCCGTGCCGCGCAGCCCCGTCAATTTCGTGCCGGCGTCGCGTCGACGTCGGACGCAGCGACGTGCATCGGCGGCGCGACCACACCCATCGAGATCACGTACTTCAGCGCTTCGTCCACGCTCATCTGCAGCACGATCACATCGGCGCGCGGCACCATGAGGAAGAAGCCCGAGGTCGGGTTGGGCGTCGTCGGAACGTAGACGCTGAGGTAGTCGCCGTGCAAGTGCAGCGCGGCCTCGCCCCCGGGCTTGCCGGTGACGAAGGCGATCGTCCAGCTGCCGGCCCGCGGGTACTGCACCAGCACCGCCTCGCGGAAGGCGTTGCCGCTGCTGCTGAACAGCGTATCCGACACCTGCTTCACCGAGTTGTAGATCGATTTGACGATCGGGATCTGGCTCAGCACCCGACTGCCCTGGCGCAGCCACCACTGACCGATGATGTTGGTCGCGAACGCGCCAGTGAGCAGCAGCATCAGCACCACCACGATCACGCCCAGGCCGGGGATCTGCAGCAGCAGGTCGATCAAAGGCGCGGCGCCCGAAGGCAGGACCGCCCTGCCGGCATTCAGGAACCAGCCGAACACGCCGTCGAGCAGGCCAAGCGCCGCCTGCAGCACCCAGATCGTGACGGCCAGCGGGAGCCAGACGAGTAGCCCGGCGATGAGGTATTTTTTCAAGGTGCTTTGACTCGTGCGATCACTTGGCGCCGGCTGCGGGCGGCGTCGCTGCTGGCGTTGGCGCGGCTGCCGGAGCCGCCTCGGTCTTCGCCGCGACCGGGCCGGGTGCCGGGGTGGGCGCGGCATCGGACTTGGGCGCGTCGGTCTTGGCGTCGCCGTCCTTGGCTTCACTGCCCGCGGGCTTGGCCGACGAATCGCCCTTGAAATCGGTCACGTACCAGCCCGAACCCTTGAGCTGAAAACCCGCCGCAGTGACTTGCTTGACGAACGTGGAGGCACCGCAGTCCGGGCACACCGTCAACAGCGGATCGGACATCTTTTGCAGCACATCTTTCGCGTGCCCGCACGTTGCGCAGCGGTAGGCGTAGATTGGCATCGGTAAGCTCTTGATTCGAAAAGGAAAACCTCGAATTATACGGCGGCGCTCAATGTCCGCGCACGAACAGCAGCGCAGCGACGACTCCCAGCAACACACCCAGCGCCCCGGCGACGATGCTGCGCAGCAGCCCGTTGGTGTGGCGCTGCTCGGCCAGCAAGGCCTCCAGCGCGCGCTCCGATGCGGCCGCGCGTGGTTGCAAGGCCTGATGCAGCAGGCGCGGCAGATCCGGCAGCAGCTGCACGTAGCGCGGCGCTTCGTTCTTCATGCGCTCGACCAGCCCGGCCCAGCCGACTTGCTTGTCCATCCAGTCTTCGAGAAAGGGCTTCGCGGTGTTCCACAGATCGAGTTCGGGGTCGAGCTGGCGGCCCAGACCCTCGACGTTTAGCAGCGTCTTTTGCAGCAGCACGAGCTGCGGCTGAATCTCGACGTTGAAGCGGCGCGAGGTCTGGAACAGGCGCAGCAGCACCTGACCGAGCGAGATGTCCTTCAACGGCCGGTCGAAGTGCGGCTCGCACACGGCACGGACCGCGCCCTCGAGCTCGTCGACACGCGTGCTGGGCGGCACCCAGCCGCTCTCGACGTGCAGCTCGGCGACGCGCTTGTAGTCGCGCCGGAAGAACGCAATAAAGTTCTGCGCCAGGTATTCCTTGTCGAATTCGGTCAACGTACCGACGATGCCGAAGTCGAGCGCGATGTAGCGGCCAAAGGTCGCGGGTGCCGTGCTGACCTGGATATTGCCGGGATGCATGTCGGCATGAAAGAAGCCGTCGCGAAACACCTGAGTGAAGAAGATCGTGACGCCGTCGCGCGCCAGCTTGGGGATGTCGACGCCGGCATCGCGCAGCCGTTG
>JANYBE010000063.1 GCA_025360945.1 Rhizobacter sp.
TTTAAAACCAAATCAGCCAGCTAAGCGTGTAGATCTGCCCGGCAATGGCTTTCGGACGGGGGTTCGATTCCCCCCAGCTCCACCAGATGATGATTCGAAGACGTCTCAAAGCGTCCCGTAAGATCCAAAAACCCCCAAGGAAATCAACGACTTGGGGGTTTTTTCTAGCCCGCGAGGTCTCGGTGTTCGCGCCGATGTAAATCTGACCCACCGCGTCGATCCAATATTGACCCGGGGATGGATGCCGACGGCGTAATGGTCGGCTGTAGACGGGTGTAGGTCTATGCCTGTTTCGTTGACCTCCCTGAGGCAGTGTTGTTCGCGCGGGGACGACGTGAAGGCCGTAGGCCGCGGATTCCGTCGCGCGGTCGCCGCTCAGATGTCGGCCTCCGGTGGTGGCTGTTGGGCAGCACTTCGCGCCTGCTCGCGAGCCTTGATGCGCTTCTTGCCACAGCCGTGCAAGAGGCGATGGCTCTCGTCGCTCGTCTCCACGATGTGGCAGTGGTGCGTGAGCCGATCCAATAAGGCTTGGTCATCTTCGCGTCGCCGAACACGCTGGACCACGCGGCGAAGTCCTGGCTTGTCGTGATCATCACGCTGGTGTGCTCGTACAGCTTGGACAGCAGTGGAACCGCAGCGCCCGGCCGGCCTGGCTGAAGGGCAGACAACCCAGCTCGTCGAGGATGACGAGGTCCATGCGCAGCAAGCTCGATGCGCCCGGCCGTGCCCTGCGCCTTTTCCTGCTCCAGCGCATTGACCAGATCCACCGTCGAGTAGAACCGCTGCGCGCCGGCCATGCCGCGTGATGCCGGCCACCCCGATGGCCGCGGCCAGATGCGTCTTGCCGTCGGTGAAAGTCATCTCGGCAAGCGTGTGGATCAGCTTGCGGTCCACCGGCGACACGTCGAAATCGAAGCCCGCAAATCGCGATGCGCCGGATACTTGGTCGTCTGGTGGCTCACCGAACGCATGGCTCGGACCGTGATCTCGGCTTGCAGCAGGTGTTCGAGCAACCAGCACGAGCCCAGTGCAGCGCAAGGCTCCACTTAGGAAATCAACTCCACTATTCGGAAAACCGGGACCACCTCTCTCATGATGTTTAGCACATTCGACGGTGGGCCTTCACGCACCCAGCCTACGGCGGGTGTTGCAGGCGCTCGCTAGCCTGGGCGTCTTTGCCGAGGACCATGACGGCTGCTTTGATCACAATCTCTGGCGCGCGGGTGGTGTACAAACGGCCCAGGATCGCTGCGTGAGTTCGTCGTGATGCTAGGTGAGACGGAAAGCTGGCGATCATGGGGCGAAGTGATGCACAGCGTGCGCACTGGAGAACCGGCATTCGACAAGGTGTTTGGAGCTTCGCAGTTCGACTATCTGGCGGCCCACCCGGATGGGGCGCGCAGTTTCGACGCGGCAATGGCCGAGCGCAGCTCCGCTGACGACGATGCGGTGCTCGCGGCCTGGACGTTCCCGCCAATAGGGACGGTCGTTGATATCGGCGGTGGCCGAGGCACATTGCTCAGTGCGGTGCTACTCGCCCGCCTACAATTGCATGGGATCGTATTTGATTTGGCGCACGTGATCGAAAGGGCGCGACCGGCATTCGCGGCGCAGGGGCTCGGGTCACGTCTGCAGGGGGCGTCTGGAGTTTTCTTCGCTGATGAGTTGCCACGCGATGCTCAGGTATACATGCTTAAAGAGGTGATTCACGATTGGGACGACGCGCGCGCCTTGGCGATCCTGAATGCCTGCTCGCCTGCAATGGCGCTTGGCGCAACGCTGCTGCTGATCGAACCTGTCATCGCTTCCCGTAACGAGCCTCCATTCGCGAAGCTGCTCGATCTGTTCATGCTTGTGGGGCCCGGCGGTCGCGAGCGGACCGAGTCCGAGCATGTCAGTCTTCTGATGGGTGCGGGGCTCGAGCTACGGAACGTTGTCGCCACGACATCGGCATTGAGCATCCTGGAAGCCGTTCGCTCCCCTGTAGCGATCGCTCGGTCTTGACTTCTCGGACCCGCCGACATTGGCCGCCGACGACGCAAATGAATGACCGAAATCTAGTCCGGGGTCTGTTCCTCGTAGCGATTTCTCTGGCCTTTGGCCTGGAGTCGCTGCGCTACCCGATCGGTAGCTTCAGTCGCGCGGGAGCCGGTCTGTTTCCCCTGATGGTGAGTTCGCTTCTGCTCTTGATCGGCTTGATCACCGTGGCGCGGTCGCGCTTCGTCGAACGCGTCCATCTGGAATTCAACATGAAGAACATCGCCATCATTCTGGCGAGCCTGTGCGGCTTTGCGCTGATCTCCCGTCACCTCAACATGATTGCCGGCATAGTGTTCTTGGTGTTCTGCGCTTCGTTTGCCGGCACTGCGTCGTATTCGGTGTCGCGCAATCTCAAGATCGCCGTGGGCCTGATTGCCGTTGCCTTAGCGTTTCAAAAATTGCTCGGCTTCAACTTGCCCTTGTACTGATGGATGTCCTCCACAACCTCGCCTTTGGTTTTGGGGTCGCGCTGACCTGGCAGAACCTTATGTATTGCGCCATAGGGTGCACGGTGGGCACGCTCGTGGGCCTGCTGCCCGGGTTAGGGCCCCTGGCCACCATCAGCATCCTGCTGCCATTGACCTACTCCGTTCCCACGAGCGGCGCGCTCATCATGCTGGCGGGCATCTACTACGGTGCCCAGTATGGCGACAGCGTGAGCGCCATCACGATGAAGATTCCGCACGCCAGCAGCATCGTGGCCTGCATCGACGGCTACCAGATGACTCTCAAGGGCCAAACCGGACTGGCGCTGTTCACCGCGGGCGTCTCCAGCTTCATCGGTGGCACGGTGGCGATCGTGGTGCTTTCGTTCTTCGCGCCGATGCTGGGCGAAGTGGCCTTCCTGTTCGGGCCTGCTGACTACTGCGCGCTGATGCTGGTGGGATTCGTCTGCGTCAGCTTCGTCACGACCGGCAGCTTGCTCAGCGGCATGGCCATGTGCCTGATCGGCGTGCTGCTGGGCCAGATCGGCACCGACGTCAACAGCGGGATGCCGAGGTTCACCATGGACCTGCCGTTCCTCGCCGACGGGGTCGGCCTGGTGAGCATCGCTCTGGGGTGCTTCGGCATCGCCGAGATCACGAAGAACCTGGACAACCGCAACGAGCGCACGCCCTTCAACGGCAAGATCAATCTCATGCCGACCTGGGCAGAGTTCAAGCGCATCATTCCCAGCGCCCTGCGCGGCAGCGTCATCGGGTCTTTCCTGGGCATCCTGCCCGGCGGCGGGCCGGTGATCGCGCAGTTCGCTGCCTACGCGGTCGACAAGAAGGTCAGCAAGTACAGGGACGAGATCGGCAGCGGCGCCATCGAGGGCGTTGCCGGTCAGGCGGCGGCCGACGAAGCGGCGGCACGCACGAGCTTCATCCCGCTCATGAGCATTGGCATTCCCGAGAATGCGGTGATGGCGCTCATGATGGCCGCCTTCATCATCAAGGGCATCCAGCCCGGGCCGAACATGATCGCCAATCACCCCGATTTGTTCTGGGGTCTGGTGGCCAGCATGTGGGTGGGCAATTGCTTCCTGATCACCCTGAACGTTCCGTTGGTGCGCTACTGGCTGTCGGTCTTCAAGATTCCGTACGCGGTGCTCTTCCCATCGATTCTCTTCTTCTGCTGCATCGGCACTTTCAGCGTCAACAACAACCTCGACGACATCTACATCACTGCAGTGTTCGGCTTCCTCGGCTATGTGGCAATGCGCCTTGACCTGGACGCCGCACCCCTGATGCTGGGCTTCATCCTCGGCCCGATGTTGGAAGAAAACTTTCGCCGCGCACTGCTTTTGAGTCGCGGAAACTTCGGCGCGTTCTTCACGCGCCCCATCAGCGGAACCTTGCTCACGGTGATCGCCATTTTCGTCGTCTGGCGCGTGGCGGCGGTCTTCTTGCAGTCTCGAAGAGCGACCGCTGATGCGTTGACAGCGCCCCTATAGAAGATCCGAGCTTCAGTAGGGCAGCAGAGATTTCCTGCCCGCCCGTTTTGCTCGTGCCATCACGACGAGGAGCGCGTTACAGCATTCAGACCTGCTTACCATAATCGAGTGCGCATTTGCACCGGGCAACCCTTCGCCGGAAAGATGGTCGCCATCACGATGCTGGTCATGACTAGGGGGCCGAGAGCGCGCCGCTCAGTAGGACCGTAAGATGCTCGACGAGGTGGGCTTGTCGATCGCGAAGGTGATGCCGACATCCTTTGGCTCGTCCGTAGTTGAGGCGATGATCGGCTGAGAGGCATCTGCCGTCGCGGATCAATGCTTGACCTGCATGGTCTGGGTCTTCTCATAATTGGTCGAACGGTTGCGCAAGTCTCCGGCGATTTGCGCCCGGTAATGTGCGGATTGAACATGCTGCCAACTCATCACAAGATCTCAGTGCCGCACCGACCGATATGGCCAGGACGTTCGTAGCACGTTGACCGGCCTGTGGCGTTCGCCGTCCGAGCGGTCGTGGACGACCCTGAGCAGAAGTCCATCATTGAGAACTGGTCGCCAAAAGCAGCCTTGGCTGTAGCAACCACCCGAGTGGAGAGGACACAGCTATCGAGATTGGCGCTGGCTGCTCATGCCGCGAGCCAAGTTGGCCGTGATGAGCGCTGCAGTAAGCGTAACGAACCATGAGAAGTACATCCATAGCAGGAATGCGGGAAAGACCGCGAAGGATCCATAGACCGTCTTGTAGGTTGGGACCTTGAGAAGGTAGGTCTCGAAGCCGCGCTTGCCCAACTCGAGAGCGACGCTGGCGATGAATCCACCCACGATTGCATCGCGACGCCGCACTTTGGCGTTTGGAACGTAGTGGAAGAGACTCGTCAAACCCACCAAGCTCAGCACCACGGGACCCAGGTTCAGTCCGACCTGGGCCAGGGGCGGCAGTGTTCCTATCAAGCCCATCGACGCGCCCAGCACATACGACGTCGCCCACAGGCTCACTCCCAGGGCCGGTGGACCCAGGGCCAACATCGTCAAGTACAGACCCACCCGCGTGTGGATCGGGCGTCTTTTCTTCACGTTCCAGATCTGGTTGAACGCGTTTTCCACGGTGAGCAGCATCGCTATCGACGTCACCAAGAGGAACAAAGAGCCAACCACGGTCAGGCCACTGGCATTGGCGGCGAACTGATTGAGGTACTTGAGGACCGGCTTCGATATGTCGGCCGGAAGCAGGCTCTTCAACAGATGCTCTTCAAGAGCGTCCTCGAAACGCCGCAACATTGGGAACCGCGTGAACAGGGCGAAGCTCACCGCGAGAAACGGCACGATGGAAAGCAGCGTCGTGAAAGTCAGGCTGCCGGCAATCTGTGCCAGCCGCTCTTTCCTGGCGCGGCGGATCGTGAGTCGGGTCAGGCTGAACATGCGTCTCTCAAGAATTGGCGTCGGCGAAGACTTTCGCCACATACGATTGCAATGGCGACCCGAGTTTCGAACACCGGATTGTGAAGGTGCGCGCGACGTGTGGATGCCGTCATCGGGATTCGTGCTACAAGGCGTGATGCAGGCGCGGATCGGCGAGAAGCTCCGGCCTGCTCGAACAGGATGACGAGACGATGCGCTGGGACCTCTGCTGCCCCGACGGTACGGCTCGCCACGAACTCTCGGCCATGCCGGTGTTCAAGGCCATTGCATGAGAGCATTAGGCCGACTCGCCGAAAAATGCATTTAGGCGCCCCCCGTGAGCGACGGCGACTTGATTCGCGCGAGACCTCTAGACTGTACGCCGCCGGCGCTAACCAAGGCCGACAAGATCGGCAGCGCGATCGAAACAATCCCGGCCTGGCGGCAACCCAGCGGTTCGGTTCGAGCTGCGCCACCCGGCGCCCAGCGGCGAGCCGTGAGCGGAGAAACGCGATGAGAACCTTGGCTGAGAGTGCCTATCGCGAAAATCCGAATTCGGAACCTTGAGCGAGCTGCCAAGAGTCGGCACGCCGCTCGAGAATCCGTATGTCCACAACGCGTCAGCCCGCGAGCTCAAAGCGATGGCCTCGCAAGGCGAGGTCAAGATCGTGGAAGGGAGGCGACACGACGAGGGGCCGCAAGGGCTGCTAAGCGCCTGGGCCACTTCCTGTCTGGGTCCGAATTACCGCGGAATTCGGAGCTGATTCAATCGATCGCGAACATTGCGAATCGCAAAGATCGGGAGGAAGCTCTTGACCCGGGCAGAAGCGCCCAGCTTTGCACATTCGTGCTCGTATAGACCAAGCACGGTGTCGAGCGGCAACTCCGACTCTAACGCCAGCGCCTCGATGCGTTGCGACTCACCGGACTGACCGATTTGCGATTTGATCGTCATGGAACGACTCCGCGCGGGTTGCGGTACGGCATGCTAGCTCAAACAACATTGCATCCGTTTGCCCGGACAGGCGCAACGGCAGGAGTCTTCGCCCAGCCATGACGTAACACGACTTCCGTCGCCGTTGCTCTCAGATCGTGCAGGAGGTTGGTCGGTGCCGCTCGCTTCTCGAGCGTGTCGTGGGCGGCGCAAGCCGAGGAAGACCTGAATGGTCGACGCCGGTCGCAGCTCAGTGATCGGCCGCAACTGCGCGGCCGGCGCCGCTTATCGAGTCGCAGTCGGCCCGCACGTGGGCCATCGTCGAAGTCAAACATACCGTTGAGTGAACCCGCGATCGCATCGGCAAAGCCATTGCAGATCCGCGGAAGACCCCAGTTGTCCTCGATGAATTTCAGAATCGACGACTGATCCGTTACCCGGTGATCCACATAGTTCGTCTTGGCCCACGGCGAAATCACCAGGAGCGGCAAACGAGGTCCGTACCCGTAGCGTCCATTTTGTGTCCCGCCGGCAAGGTCGTTGACCTTGGGCTGGCCGCAGCTTCCCGCCGCCAGGAGCTGATCATCGGTGACGTACGACTGCATCACGATGGGTCCCATGTCATGGTCGTACCAGCCGTCGGAGTCGTCATACGCAATGATGATCGCAGTCTCACATTTCGTGGTTTCGGTGATCGACGGGAAGTGGCCAAGCATCGGAGCGCTCGCGTACTTTCATGATTGAGTAGTTGAGTCCAGAACTTCGGCATGCATTGGGGGCGTCTCATGAGCCGTAGTCGGAATCCGGGCTCGCCCCATCTATCCGCTGGACGGACTTGTCTGCAGCTCTTCGCCTGCGAGCGCTGGCAAGAGTCTGGCCACAGCGTCGTCGACGCTGCCCGGCTCGAGCTGAGTTTTGGTCGCATCGCCTAACGACGAACGGAGCAGCGCGAGCACGGGATCCTTAAGTCTCGCCAGGACAAGCGTCACGTTGTAGCGTGCCTGCTCGACGGCAAAGTCGCCGAGTGCTTCGACCGAGGTGCCATCAAGATCCGGCGTTTCTTCCAAGCTGAGCACGAGGCCTTGCGGCCGCGACGCGACGAGGCGCTCGCGTACGTCCGTCAGGATCCGCTCCACGTTCGCGAAGAAGAGCGGTGCCTCGGGTCGCAGCACCAGCACGTCGGCGATGCGGCGCACATCAGGGTGGGCATCGCAACTGAGGAAGTCGTGCCCGTCTCCATGCCGCCCCAACTCGCTGACGCGCGACTCGGACAGGCCGCGCAAGGTCATCGCTAAACTGATCGCAATGCCTGCCAGCAAGCCGTCGAGTACACCGAGCAAGACGACCGCCAGCGCGGCGGAGACGACAACAACGCGATCGCGGCGCCATTGAAAATACGGTCGAAACGTCCCCAGCGTCAACGTGTGCGAGACCGCATGGATAACGACGGCTGCCAACACCGGCTCAGGCGTCAGCTCGATCAAGGGTAGCAAGGTCAAGACCAGGAGCAGAACCACCGCTGCGGCGACCCACGCGGCCTTGCCGCTCATCGCACCCGCTGCTTCGTTGGCCGATGTCGCCGAATACCCCGCACCGACCGGCATGCCATGGAAGAGCCCGGACAAGAGGTTCGCCCCCCCGAACGCCAGCAGGTCCCGGTTCGGCGACGTGCTGTCGCCGTGCTTGATCGCCATGCCGCGGATCGCGCCGTAGCTCTCGGCGAACAGCAGCACGACTAATGCCAGCGACAACTCTCCCAGTCCCAGCCACTGTCCTCGCGACAGGTCAGGCAGCGCCGGCACGGTCAGCGTCAAGGCGATCCGGCCCACCAGATCGACACCGCGTGATTTGATGTCGAGCCACTGTCCGAGCGCGATGCCTGCAGCGATCACAAACAGGGCTCCGGGCAACTTGCGAAAGCCCGACAGGGCTTTGAGCGCCAGCAGAGCTGCGAGCCCGAGCGCCACGCCGAGCCAGTTCCAGTGCGGGAGTGCCGCGAACAGCTGGTACGCGAACGTCGGCAGTTCGCTGGCCTGAGGGTGCGCGCCGGTCATCTTGGGCAACTGCTTGACGACGATGGCGATGGCCAGCCCGAACGAGAAGCCGCGAAGCACCGGCTTCGAAATGAAATTGCAGATTGAGCCCAGCCGGGCCGCACCCGCCAGCATGAACGCGACACCTGTCGCGAGCACCAGACCGGCGGCGAGCGCCGCCCGAAATGCCGCGTCAGGGCCCGCAATGGCGAGCGTGGCGGCGCCCAGCACGGCCGCGGAAGACGAGGTGGCCGAGACGATCGCGAAGCGCGAGTTGCCAATGAGTCCGTAGACGAGCAGTCCGGCGAACAAGCCGAGAACACCGGCCTGCGGAGGCATACCCGCGATGCCGGAATAGGCCACCGCTTCGGGC
>JANYBE010000144.1 GCA_025360945.1 Rhizobacter sp.
CAGATGTCGAGCAACACCAGATCGGGGCGCATGCGTTCGCGGCAGGCACGTGCCTGCGCGGCGTTTTCGGCCAGCTCGATTGTGTGGCCTTCGTCGGCAAGGATTTCGGACAGCAGGGCGCGGATGCCCAGTTCGTCGTCGACTACAAGAATGGTGGCCATGGGTCTCAGTGCGCGCTGGGGGTGGCAAATGCCGCGGAAATGGCAGTGCCAACACCCGGCGCGAATTTCGCGAATGATAGCGAGACTTGCGCACCCCGCGGCAAACCGCCCGCGGCGTCGCCTTCGCTCGAGGTGCCGAGGTTGGCGATGCGCACGCGCGCACCATGCTCGTCGGCGATCTTCTTGACGACTGCCAGGCCCAGGCCAGTGCCCTTGCTCTTGGTCGTCACATAGGGCTCGAACGCGCGCTTGAGCACCTTGTCCGAAAAGCCCGGCCCGTTGTCGATTACCTGCAGCCGCACCGCACGCAGCGCGCCCTGCTCGGTGCGCGCGACTTCGGTGGCGATACGCACGTGGCCGTCGGGCTGGTCGGCAACCGCGTCGAGCGCGTTCTGCACCAAGTTGTGGATGACCTGGCGCAGCTGGGTGCTGTCGCCGACGATCGTCGGCAGCTCGGACGCCAGATCAGCGTGCAGGCGGCCGGCCTCCAGCACGCTGCCGTACAGGCCGAGCACTTCGGTGACGAGCGCGTTCAGGTCGATCGGCACGAGGAGTGCGGCCGGCAGCCGCGCGTAATCGCGGAACTCGTTGACCAGCGCCTTCATCGCCTGCACCTGATTGACGATGGTGTCGACCGAGCGCGCGAGCATCAACTGGTCCGCGCCCTGGAGCTTGCCGCCGAGCCTGTGCTGCAGGCGCTCGGCCGAGAGCTGGATCGGCGTGAGCGGGTTTTTGATCTCGTGCGCGAGGCGCCGCGCGACCTCGCTCCAGGCCTCGCTGCGCTGCGCCGAGACGAGTTCGGTGATGTCGTCGAAGACCATCAGCGTCGCGCCCTGCGGCATCGACGCGCCGCGCACAAGAAGCGTGATGGAGTCGCGCTCGCGCCCGCCCGGTGTCGCCGGTTGCAGCTCGAACGAATCCTGCCAGTGGTCGCGCTCACCGGCCTCGGGGCTGGTGCTGTGCAGCTCGAAACGCTGAGCCACGGCCTGCGCAAAGCTCGTCAGCCCGGGCACGTTCTCCAGCGGCTGGCCGCGGTAGGCCGACAGCGGCAACCGCATGATGCGGGTCGCGCCGGGGTTCACGGTGTCGATGTGGCCGAGGCGGTCGAACACGATAACGCCGGCGGTCAGGTTGTCGAGGATGGTCTGCAAATTGGCCCGCGCGCCCTCGACCTGCACGACGCTGCGCTGCACCAGCTCGCGGGCATCAGACAGCTGCGTCGTCATGTCTGCGAACGATCGCGTCAGGCCGCCGAGCTCGTCGCGCGAGGCGAACACCGGCTTGCTGCTGAGGTCGCCCTCGGCCACCTGGCGCATGCCTTCGGCGAGCAGCAGCAGCGGCCGCGCGAGCTGGTTGGACAGCGTCACCGCGAGCAGCAATGCGCCAAACACCGCGAGCACCAGCGCGAGGGTGAGCGTGCCGATGTACATCTTGCGCAAACCGCCTCGCGCCAGCGCACGCTGCTGGTACTCCCGGTAGGCCGCCTGCACCGCGAGCGCGTTCGCCGCCAGCGTACGCGGCAGCAGCTGGTTGACCATCAGGTAGCGGTCTTCCTCGCCGAGCGCAAAGGTGCTCGTCGGGATGAGCGCGATCGCGCGCACGCGGGCGTTGCTGGTGCTCGCCGCAGCGTCCTCGTCGAGGCCGACCAGTTCGCTCACGACGCGCAGGTTGCGCGCTTGGCGCAGCAGCGTCTGCGCGGGGCGCTCCGGCATCAGACGCGCCGAGCTGCTGCCGGTGCTGAGCACGGTCTGCCCCGTGGCTCCGACAACGGTGATGTCCTGCGCCGACAACTGCTCGCGCAGCCGCTCCAGTGCAAGCGGTTGCGCCGAACCCGGCGTTTCTCCGAGGCGCTCGGCGGCCAGACGCGTCTTGCTGGCAAGGGCACGCTCGATGC
>JANYBE010000173.1 GCA_025360945.1 Rhizobacter sp.
GGGTCGAGCAGGGAAATTGTCCTCCATTGCAGGGAGCCACGGCGCGTTGCCTTTAGGCCGCGGGTTGACCAATTCGAACTAGTTGCCCGTCACCGACGGGTTCAGGGCGACGAGACCGGGTCAGCCACTACCTGCTCTCGACCCATCGGCGACATTGCCTACCAGAAGCTCGCTACTGCGAAGCCGTCATTCGCTCGTGCCTACAAGCCAACAAAACGACCCCGACACCAGTCCGTCGAATGCGTATTTCAGCGATCGCGGACGCCTGTTTCAGTCTGAAGGCGGACGCCGTTTCAGCGCGATGGCGGACGGCGTTTCAATCTGATCGCGGACGCGCTGGGGAGGCGCGCAAGTGAGGTCGTCAATGTAGCTCAATCGTCCGCGATCAGCCTGAAGCGTGCTGGCGCGAAGCGGTTGTCGAAGGTGCTCGGTGCAGACTTATCCACGGCGGCGGACGGCGCTTGCGACGTACCGGCCGACGCGGTGGATAAGTCGTTTGCAACGCAGTATTCGGTGGTCGTGCTCGAGGTCATTTGTTTTGCTCTGGGTCGCGCAGCGAGACGCCCTTGAGTGCGATCTTGTGGCTGCTATGGACGACGCGGTCGAGGATCGCGTCAGCGAGCGTGGGGTCGTCCAGGTAGGTGTGCCAAGCCTTCACCGGCAGCTGGCTCGTGATCAACGTCGAGCGACTACCCACGCGGTCATCGAGCAGCTCGAGCAGGTCGTTGCGTTCGGCGGCGCCCATCGGCGAGATCGCGAAGTCATCGATGACCAACAAGTCCAGCTTGGCCAACTGCGCGAGGCGCCGCGCGAAGCTGCCGTCGCCGTGCGCGACCTGCAGTTCATCGAACAGGCGCGCCGCCCTGGTGTAGAGCACAGAGAAGCCAGAGCGCGCCGCCTGATGCGCCAGCGCACAGGCCAGCCACGTCTTGCCGCACCCGGTCATTCCCGTGATCAGCAGGTTCTGCCCGCGGCGCAGCCAATCGCCCTCGGCCAGCGCGACCACCAACGATCGATCCAGCGCGCGACTGACGCGCCAGTTGATGTCCTCCACGCAGGCGGCGCTGACCTTGAGCTTGGCCGCCTTCAGCAGGCGTTGTACGCGCCGGTCGTCGCGCCATGCGATCTCGCGCTGCACGAGCAGCGTCAGGCGTTCATCGAAGCCCAGCGCGCTGGCGGCCGTGCTGGTGGCTTGCTCCTCGATGGCGTGGACCATGCCGTCCAGGCGCAGGCTGCGCAATTGATCCAGGGTGTGTTCGTTCAGCATCGGTCGATCTCCTTCGGTGGTGGTCAGTGGTAGTAGTCGGGGCCGCGCACGTTCTCGTGCTCCGGCAGCGCGGCAGTCGTGGCCGGCAGCAAGCTGTGCTGACGGTCCAGCCCGCTCTTGAGGATCGAGGCGACGCTGCGGAAGCTGGGCGAGCGGATCGCCAGCGCTCTGGCGCAGGCGGCCTCGAGGCGCGCCGGCGTGTACTCGCGCGCCAGCCGCTTCAGGCCCAGACAGGCGCGGTAGCCCTGCTCGGGGTGCGGACGGTGCTCGAGCTGCCAGGTCACCACGGCGGCAGTGCTCACGCCCACGCGTCGACCCCAATCGATGAGCTTCAGCGGCGTCCATTCCAGGTGAGCGCGGTGCGACGCCGGCATGTGCTCAGGCGTCGTTGTGTGGGCGCCGCGCTTGTGACTCAAGGCATGGCAGGCCACGCGCTGGTTGGCCTGGAACGCCTCCACCAAGCTCTCGGTGACGCGCAACTCGACGGTGGTGCCCACCAGCCGATGCGGCACGCTGTAGTAGTGGGCGTCGAACTCGACGTGGTAGTCGATGTTGACCTTGGCGGACTTCCAGCGACTGATCTCGAAGCGCGCTGCCGGCAACGGTTTGAGCGCCGGGGCGTCGAGTTCTTTGAAGGCGCTCGCCCGGCAGCCGGGAAGCTTCTTGAAGGCGCGCTGGTTCAGATCGACGAGGAGCGCGGCGATCGCTTGGTTGAGTTCGGCCAGGCTGAAGAACCGGCGGTTGCGCAGGCGCGCCAGAATCCAGCGTTGGACCAGGAGCACCGAGCCCTCGACCTTCGGCTTGTCGCGCGGATGACCTGGCCGTGCTGCGAGCAGTGCGCAGCCGTAGTGCTCGGCGAATTCCTCGTAAGTCCGGTTGGGCTCGGGGTCGTAGCTGTCGGGGTACTTGATCAACGCGCGGGTCTGGTCGGGCACGATCAGGCGCGGCGTGCCGCCGAAGAATTCGAGCGCGCGCACCTGGGCACCGATCCAGTCGGCGGTGGTCTGGCGCGCGGTGGCGCAGGCGTAGGTGTAGTTCGACGCGCCGAGCGTGGCCACGAAGATCTGTGCCGCGGTGATCTCGCCGGTGGACGCGTCGATCAGCGGCACGGTGTCGCCGCTGTAGTCGACGAAGAGCTTCTCGCCGGCGACGTGGGCCTGGCGCATCGAGCGCTTCAGGCTCTGCGCGAACGCGCGGTACTTGATGCAAAAGCTCGTGTACTTGTAGGCCAGCGCGTTGTCGCGCGCGTACTCCTCCCACAGCAACTGCAGCGTGACGCCGGCGCGCTTGAGTTCTTGGTGAACGAGCGCAAAGTCGGGGGCGAGTTGGTGGCTCGACCGGGGCACTGCCGGGCGAAACAGTCGGGCCTCGAGTTCGTCGTCGGTGAGTGTCTGGGCAACCCCCCAGTCGACGCCGGCCACGCGGGCCAGCAACACGTACTTGCCCGCCGAGCTCTTGGCGATCTTCAGCGCTCGGGCGACTTCGCCGTAGCTCAGCCCTGCCTGCAAATGCAGGCGCAATGTCTCTCGTATTCGGCGCATGGTGACTCTGTTCGTGGGCATCGGCTCGTTCGCAAAAAGCGATGAGCTTGAACCCGGTTCAAGAAGTCACTTGCACGCCCCTGGATCGTCCGCGATGGCGCTGAAATGCCGTCCGCGATCAGACTGAAACGCCGTCCACGATCACGCTGAAATGCCGTCCGCGATCAGCCTGAAACAGCGTCCGCGATCAGCCTGAAATGCCGTCCGCGATGGGCTGAAATACGCAGTCGAAAATGGCGGCGTTGAGGTTGCATGCCGTTAGCACTGAACCCATTGATTCCGGCCGAGCCAGGCTGCCGTCACCGCTCAAGTTCACCAAGCTTCGCTTCGATCTTGCTCCAATCCTCGGCGTCAGGAAGAGGCAGCTTCGTCTTGGTGATTGGCTTCCACTCCTGCGAGAGTTCGGCATTGAGCGTCGTGAAGCGCAGCTGGTTGCTCGGTACATCTTCCTCGGCATAGATCGCACTCACGGGACACTCCGGGACGCACACGACGCAATCGATGCAATCGTCGGGGTCGATGACCAAGAAGTTCGGCCCTTCGCGGAACGCGTCGACTGGACACACATCCACGCAGTCGGTGTACTTGCAGCGAATACACGCCTCGGTCACGACGAAAGTCATGCGGAGTCCTGTGCTCGGTCAAGCGCAGCAAGGGGTCGCAACGGGACTCTGACCATCAGCCGTCCTTGCCGTCGAGCCGCGTGCTCACCAGCCACGGGGCAAAGATGACCAAGTAGATGCCGAACGCGGCAAACCAGGCCGCCGCGGCGGCGATCAGCCACAGTACGAGTTGCTGCGGCGCCACCAACGGCAGCACCACCCGAGCGACGGCGGCGCTCGCCACCAACAGGTAGGCAACTACCTCAAGCCTTGAGGCCTGCAGCGGCCGCCCCGTGTGGCCTCGTGCCGTGCGGGTGATCATGCCGATCACGAGCCCGCCAGTGGCGCCCACAGCCAAGGCGTGTATCCCTGCCGATGCGTTGATGCCGCCGAGCTGAGCCCAGCCAAGCAGTAGGAGGCCGATGGGGATCCACGCGTATGCCAAGTGCAGGACCCAAAGGATGGGCCGTGCGCGCGTGCGCCAGGGTTGCCACTGCCACAAGCGCACGGCGTGCAGCAAACCGGCCGCGCCAAACGACGCGGCTGTGACGGCATGGTGTGGCAGCAGCACCCACGCAGCCAACGCGAGGGCCGTGGCCGCGAGCGTGGCTTGTTCCAGCCGGCGCGGCACCTGCAGCTTGGTGCCCGGCAGTGCTGACATCGTGAACGCCGGAATCACCCGCCCAGCGATCACGCATTCGATGATCACGATCAACGCCAGACCGGCGTGCAGTGCTCGGACCGGGGCGATGTCGAGCATGCCCAGAACAGCCAGGTGAAAACACAGGTTCGCCAGCGCCAGCAGCGCCAGGATGGCGCCCAAAGGCAGATTGCGACGGTTGCCGGCCCGCCACAGCACCGTGACGAGGATGACTGCCACCAGGGGCAACAGCAGCATGTCCAGCGTCGCATAGACGACGTAGGGCGCCGCGACTGCAGCTAGTCTGGCCGCTACCCACAGCAGGGCAAGCGCTGCCAGCGCACCGCCGCGCGGTGTGACCAATCCGGTCCAAGCTTTTCCGGCGGTGAGCAGAAACCCAACGATCACAGCGACGGCGAAGCCAAAGAGCATCTCGTGGGCATGCCAAAGCACGGGCGAGACACGCAAGTTCAGCGTCACTGAACCCAACAGCATTGCGATCCAGAGCGGGACCGCCAGCATCGCCAACACTGCGGCACCCAGATAGAACGGGCGGAAGCCGAGCCGCAGAACCGGCCAGCCGCGGAGTGCAGTGACAGAGCTTGGCGGGGTCGTCGCTGGTACGGCGGCGGGCGGTGGAGCTTGAAGCGTCATGGAGGAGTGACTTTCGCCCTGCGGGGGGTGCATTTATCTGGAAAGATGTACACGATCTGCATCTTAGTGACACCGCCCCCGTAAAGCAATACAATACATGCATCTTTAGGGCCGCACATGCGACTTTCCGAATACACCGACTACACGCTTCGCGTACTGATGTACTGCGCCGCCCATCGTGAGCGTCTGGTCACCATCGCCGAACTGGCCGAGCATCACAGACTGTCGAAGAACCATCTGATGAAGGTCGTCAACGATCTGGCACACCGGAGCCTGATCGAGACCACCCGGGGGCGTGGCGGCGGCCTACGGCTGCTGCTGGAGCCCAAGGCGATTCGCATCGGTGATGTCGTGCGCGCGACGGAGACCGACTTCCGCCTCGTCGAGTGCTTCGATGCCGACACCGACGCCTGCACGCTCTCGCCGAGCTGTCGGCTGAAGCACTTGTTCGGCCAGGCATTGCAGGGCTACTTCAAGGCCTTGGACGGCGCAACGCTGGCCGACATGACCACGGGCCTCCCCGGACCCAAGGGCCGCCCGGAGGGCGCGCCGTCGGGCGGCAAGGCGGCCGTCCCGATGTCGATGCCCGCAACCCGGCGTCCCGCACGGCTGGCCAAGACCTCCGCGCGGGATCGCTGAATCGAAGCGCACGCCATGGCCAACAACTTCCCTGGGCACTCCGCCCCGGCTTCAGGCTTCGAGGTCCCACTCGAAATGCTCGCGGCTTGCCACGGACGTGTTCAGAGTCAGTGCGCAACGCTGCTGCGACTGGTACCACACATCGCCGCTCATGGTTCGGATCGGCCCGCGCAAGAAGCTGCTACAGCGGTGATGCGCTACTTCGACACTGCCGCTCGACACCACCATGAAGACGAAGAACGGGACTTGTTTCCCGCGTTGCTGGAGTCCATGGCGGGGTCGGATGCCGTTTGTCTGCGCGAACTGACGACGGCTCTGTGCGCCGAACACCGTGCTCTCGAAGGTCGATGGGGTGCGCTACGTCAAGTGCTGGAGCGCGTCGCCGCTGGAATCCCCGCCCCATTGGCGGCTGCCGACGTGCAGGGGCTCGCAGACCTGTACGAACAACACATCGCACGCGAAGAATCCGAGTTGCTTCCGATGGCAGCGCGTCTGCTGAGTGAAGCCGAGTTGGACCGCGTGGGCCTCGCCATGCGCACACGGCGTGGTCTTGGCAGCGCAGACGTGCTGTCGGCCCTGCAAACCGCCGACGAGGTGAGCTGAAATCACGGCGCCTCAATCTGTGAACCTCACCCAATCACAAGACGACCATGTCACAGCCTCATCTTCACCTGTCTCCTGACGCGATCTATCCGTTCGACGCCCGCGGCGTTGCCAAGCGCTTTCGGCACGCCGCCATTTTTGGTGCCTTGGACAGTCTGCAGCCCGGTGAAACCATGCGCTTTGCCAACGATCATGACCCGTTGCCGCTGCTTGCGCAGATCGAGCAACGCTATGGTCCTCGGGTCGGCGTCGAGTACCGCCAGCGTGAGCCCGGTGCCATCGTGATCGACTTCAGCGTGTGCTGAGTGGCCTTGTCCAGGCGCGCATTTGACTGGAATCAAGCTCGAATGCCGCCGCCAGGTTCACCATTCGCCATGTCTACCGCCACCCTTCAGCCAGTCGACGTGCGGGCGATCCTCACCGAAGAGTTGCTGCGCAAGTTCGACACGCCGGGCCCTCGGTACACCTCGTATCCGACCGCCGACCGATTTGCGGAATAGTTCGGCTCAGCAGACACAGTGCAGGTGCTGCATACGCGTAGTCGAGCCAGTTCGTCGGCACCCCTCTCGCTGTATGTGCACATTCCGTTCTGCGAATCGTTGTGCCACTACTGCGGCTGCAACAAGATCATCACCAAGCACCACGACCGCGCCGCCGAATACCTTGACGCGCTCGAAGTGGAACTTGCGCTGGTGGTCGAGGCCCTCGGTGCCGGTCGCCCGGTGTCGCAACTCCACTTCGGTGGCGGTTCGCCCACCTTCCTGTCCGATGCCGAACTGACTCGGGTGATGACCACGCTCGGCGGCGCCTTCCAATTGACGCCGGATTCGGAGGTGTCGATCGAAGTGGACCCTCGCACGGTGACACCCGACCGTCTCGCGCACTTTCGCAAACTTGGTTTCAACCGGCTGAGCTTCGGTGTACAGGACTTCGACCCGGACGCTCAACAAGCGGTACACCGGGTCCAATCGTTCGAGATGGTCGAGGGCCTGATGAAAAGTGCCCGAGCGTTGGGGTACGTCTCCATCAACGCCGATCTGATCTACGGGCTCCCCAAGCAGACGCCCGAGAGCTTTGCACGAACCATTCAACGGATGGGTGAACTGC
>JANYBE010000191.1 GCA_025360945.1 Rhizobacter sp.
CGACAAGGCCGGTACCGTGACGGCCGGCAATGCGTCGGGACTCAACGACGGCGCTGCGGGCGTCGTCTTGATGACCGCGCAAAAGGCGGCGCAGCTGGGTCTCACGCCGCTGGCGCGCATCGCAAGCTATGCGACGGTCGCGCTCGATCCGAGCATCATGGGCATGGGCCCGGTGCCGGCCTCTCAAAAGGCGCTGCAGCGCGCAGGCTGGAAGCCGCAAGACCTCGATCTGCTCGAAATCAACGAAGCCTTCGCCGCGCAAGCTTGCGCGGTCAACAACGAGATGGGCTGGGACACGAGCAAGGTCAACGTCAACGGCGGCGCGATCGCGATCGGTCATCCGATCGGTGCGTCCGGCTGCCGCATCTTGGTGACGCTGCTGCACGAAATGCAGCGCCGCGACGTTAAGAAGGGCATCGCCTCACTTTGCATCGGCGGCGGCATGGGCGTGGCGCTGTGCGTCGAACGCTGATCCGAATTCCAATCGATTCCTCACATCAAGGAGACTGAAGATGAGCAAGCAACGCGTGGTTCTGGTGACGGGCGGCATGGGTGGTCTGGGGGAGACGATCTCGACCAAGATGGTCGATGCCGGCTACAAGGTCGTCGTGACCTATTCGCCTGGCAACACCAAACACACCGAGTGGGTGGCCGAGATGAAGAAGAACGGCTACGACGTCCTCGCGGTGGCCTGCGACGTATCCGATTTCGATTCGTGCGCGAAGGCCGTGGCCGAGGTGCAGGGCAAGGCCGGCGCGATCGACATCCTCGTCAACAATGCCGGCATCACGCGCGACACCACGTTCAAGAAGATGGACAAGGTCAACTGGGACGCGGTGATGCGTACCAACCTCGACAGCCTGTTCAACATGACCAAACAGGTCGCCGACGGCATGGTCGAGCGCAGCTGGGGCCGGATCATCAACGTGTCGTCGGTGAACGGCAGCAAGGGCGCGTTCGGCCAGACCAACTACTCGGCCGCAAAGGCCGGCGTGCATGGCTTCACGAAGGCGTTGGCGCTCGAGGTCGCGAAGAAGAACGTCACCGTCAACACGATCTCGCCGGGCTACATCGGCACGAAGATGGTCACGGCGATCCCCAAGGAAGTGCTGGACACCAAGATCCTGCCGCACATCCCCGTCGGCCGCCTCGGCAAGCCCGAAGAGGTGGCGGGACTGATCATCTATCTCGCCTCCGAAGAGGCCGCGTTCGTGACGGGTGCCAACATCGCGATCAACGGCGGACAACACATGCAGTGACAGGATGAACGCGACGAGTACGACTTGAACGACTAAGGAGACACCAATGATCAAGGCAGGCATTGACCAAGACGCCATCGCAAAGATGTTCTCTGACGCCACCGCGAAGCAAGGTGACGTACTGAGGAAGGGAGTGAGTGAAGCGACGCTCCGAGCGCTGCAAGGTCGCGAGCTAACGATCGCGAACATCAAGAAAGTTCTGAATTCGGTAGCAACGGCAATGGGGGCAGGCATTGGCAAGAGCGGCGCGAGCGCTCCTGACATCGAGTCAATGCTTGCAAAGGCCGTGGCTGGCATGGACGAAGCATTGCTCAAAGCGGTTGAGGCCCATCGCAGAGCACTCCAGCAATTTGTGGATCAGGGCGTGAGCCTGCAAGAGAAGCAGCTGAAGAGTGCCCTGACCGGGCTCGAGAACATGGAGGCTGCCTTCTTCACGACCTTGACCAAAGCCGTGGAAGGTATCGGCGCTGCGCCCTTGCATGGGCCATGGGGCAACGTCATGGAGGCGATGCGTGCAAAGGGAAGCGATACGGGAGGCCGAGCGGCGCAAACCGTCAAGGACCTGTTGCAGCAAACCGGGGACGCTATGCGCGGGAATCGTGCCGGTACGGCCAATGCGGGGCGGGCAATGCTGGACGGATACGCGGCTCTCGCAAGCGGCGTGCTGATAGGAATGTCCGAAGGTCTGCAGGGAGCACCATCCAAGGAGCCCCCCGCGCGAGCAAAGAAGAAGTAATCGCGATACACCAATAGGAGACGTTCATGTTGATAGGCGTACCGCGAGAGTCAGCGGCTGGTGAGACGCGTGTTGCCGTCACACCTGAGACAGCAAAGAAGCTGATAAGTCAGGGACACACGATTCGAATCGAGTCGCGGGCCGGCCTAACGGCCAGTGCCACTGATGACGCTTACGAGTCATCTGGGGCGCAGATCACAGATCGAACCGCGGCTCTGACGGCGGACCTGGTTCTTAAGGTGCGTTCGCCGAACGTCGATGAACTCGCATCGATGAAGGCCGGCGCGAACCTGATCGGCATGCTCAACCCGTTCGACAAGGCTCTGTCGCAATAAGCGGACTGGCGACAATGAGGCAATGCTTTCAGTCCAGATCCAGTTCATGAACGGGGCCCTTCGCCGAGTCATCAAGCGCTTGCACTACCCGATCGAGGTCATGCTGATCTGCGTGCGCTGGTAT
>JANYBE010000296.1 GCA_025360945.1 Rhizobacter sp.
GCGACCGTCTTCGCGATCGAGATCGACTGACCAAGCGCGACGATTGTCAGCGCGAACGCGATCGACAGCAGCTCGGGCAGGCTCTGCACGTCGACTGCGGGCCAATGCAAGCGCGGCCAGATCGAAGAGATGCTGCCGACCACGGCCACGGCGCCCCAGGTCGGCCATGGTGTCGTGCTGTTGAGCAGCGCTGCGAGCGCGGTGCCGGCCACCAGACCGATCAGCATCACCGGCAGACGCGGTGCCACCCGCTTGCCGGCCAGCAAGACGACGAACGTGCAGCCGCCGACCACTAGCGCCGCGGGGTTCGTCATGCCGACGCGCTCGGCCAGACGCGCCAGCAGCGTGCCAGTGCTATGGGTCGCGGGCGCCGCGAGCCCAAGCAGATCAACCAGCGAATGCAGCACGATCAGCGCCGCCGCACCGCTCATGAAGCCGCGCATCGCGCTGGGGGGAAATGAAATTCGCGATCGAGCCCAGTCGCAGCGAGCCGATCAGCAACTGCATCACGCTAACAACCAACGTGACGGCGAGCGCGAGCTGGATGGAGGCCGGCGAACCCCCCGCCGCGAGCGGCGCGAGTGTGGCGAAGAGCGCCAGCGAGTTCGCGTTCGTGGGACCCGAGACCACATGCCAGCTCGACCCGAACAGCGCCGCGATCACCGCCGGCACAATCACGGTGGTCAGGCCGTACTCGGGCGCGGTAACCCGGCAATCAACGCGAACGCGATGCCCTGCGGCTGCACAAGCAGCGCGCCGAGGATGCCGGCGACGGCATCGGCGCGTTGGTCATGGGCCACCATTGTGCGGCCCGTCCCGGATTGAACTCGTCCATCCAGATGCGCAATTACCCGCGGGCGCGGGCCATCAGCCCAGGTAGCGACTTGGCGATGTCGAAGGTGCACTGGAACACCGCCGTGAACGCGCTTGGGCTCTCGTAGCCGAAGTCGTAGGCGATGCTCGTGGTCACAGTGCGGTCGGACACTGACGAGACGATGAAGAAGTCGCCGCCCCGTGCCGACTGCTGGTACGGGGTCAATCAGTTTGGCGTTCGGGCTAAGGCCGAATTGCGCTGTCCGTGCCTGGCGGATAAGCTCCTCAGCTCATTCACGCCAGCAAAGAGCCCCATGAAGATCCGCGAGATCGCCACCGGATTGCAGTTTCCCGAAGGCCCGGTCGCGATGGACGACGGTTCGGTGCTGCTGGTCGAGATCGCGCGCGGCACGCTCAGCCGCGTCACGATGGACGGTCGCATCAGCGTCGTCGCCGATCTCGGCGGCGGCCCGAACGGTGCGGCCATAGGGCCGGACGGCGCGGTCTACGTCTGCAACAACGGCGGTTTTCGCTGGGCCACCGAGATCGACGGCACTCACCGGCCGATCGGCCAGGCCGAAGACTATTCGGGCGGCCGCATCGAGCGCGTCGACCTCGCCACCGGCCGCTTCGAGCGCCTGTACGAAACTGTCGATGGTCTGGGCTTGCGCGGCCCGAACGACATCGTGTTCGACGCCCATGGCGGCTTCTACTTCACCGACCTCGGCAAGGTGCGCGAGAACGAGATGGACATGGGCGGCGTGTACTACGGTCAGGCCGATGGCAGCGCCGTGGGCGTGATCGCGCGGCCGGTGATGACTCCGAACGGCGTCGGCCTCTCGCCCAATGGCAACACGCTGTACTACGCCGAGACCGCGGGCGCGCGCGTGTGGGCCTACGACATCGCCGCCCCGGGCCAGGTGCGCAAGGACCCGTGGCCGTCACCGAATGGCGGACGCTTGGTGACCGCCTCGCCTGGTGGCCACTGGCAGCGCTTCGATTCGCTGGCTCTCGACGCGCTCGGCAACATCTGCGTGGCCACGTTGATGCACGGCGGCATCAGCGTTATCTCGCCCGATGGCCGCACAACCAGCCATGTGCCGCTGCCGGACCGTTTCACGACCAACATCTGCTTCGGCGGCAAGGATCGCCGCACCGCGTTCGTCACGCTGTCGGGCAGCGGCCGGTTGGTGGCGATCGACGACTGGCCGATACCGGGCTTGAAGTTGAACTGCGAAGCCTGACTCGACTCAAGCCGAGAAGCGCATCACGCCGTCCTCCACCGCAGCGTAGCGCAGCGTGATCAGGTCGGCCAGGTAGTTCTGGTTCAGCTTCCACGGCTTCTTCGAACCTTGCTTGGGCAGCCGATCGAGCGCGCGCTGGAAGTAGCCCGACGAGAAATCGACCCAGGGCTCGACCTCCATCGCTGGATCGTCGGCGCGCGGCACACACTGGCGCGCACCGGTGCGTTGCATGTGATTGAGCAGCCTGCAGACGAAGGTGCTGGCGAGGTCGGCTTTCAGCGTCCATGACGCGTTCGTGTAGCCGAACACCGACGCGAAGTTCGGCACGCCACCGAACATGATGCCTTTATAGTTGACGAGCTGAGCGGGCTCGATGCGACGGCCGTCGACGTCGAGCTCGATGCCGCTCAGCACCGTCATCTTCAAGCCAGTGGCGCTGACGATTAGATCGGCCGGCAGCTCGACACCGCTTTCGAGCAGCACACCGGTCTCGGTGAAGCGTTTGATGCGGTCGGTGACGACGCTGACGCGCTCATCGCGGATCGCCTGGAACAGGTCGCCATCAGGCACCAGGCACAGACGCTGCTCCCACGGGTTGTAGCGCGGCGTGAAATGGGTGAGGACGTCATAGCCCGGCGTCAGCTGCTGCTGGACAAGCTTGATCATCCCGGCCTTCACGCGTTGCGGCTGATGGCGGCACAGGCGAAAGATGTACATCCCGAGCAGCAGGTTCTTCCAGCGTGCGACCCCGTGCGCCAGCGCAAGCGGCGCGCGGCGCAGCAGCCAAGTCGCGATCTTGTCGACCGATGGGCGCGAGATCATATAGGTCGGCGAGCGTTGCAGCATCGTCACGTGGGCGGCCCGCTTCGCGAGCTCGGGCACCAGCGTGACCGCGGTTGCGCCGCTGCCGATTACGACCACGCGCTTGCCCGCGTAGGCCACGTCGTCGTCCCATTGCTGCGGGTGCACGATGCGGCCCTGAAAGCGCTCGCGGCCTTCGAATGCGGGCATATGGCCTTGCGCGTAGTCGTAGTAGCCGCCGCACATCAGCAAGAAGGCCGACCGCAGTTGGGTCACTTCGCCGCCGTCGCGCTCGACCTCGACGCGCCATTGCGCGTCGGTCGACGACCACGCCGCGCGGCGCACGCGGTGGCCGTAGCGGATCTTGTGGTCAATGCCGTTCTCGCGCGCGGTGTCGCGCAGGTATTGCAGGATCGCCGAGCCGTCGGCGATCGACTTCTCGCTGGTCCACGGCCTGAACGAGTAGCCCAGCGTGTACATGTCCGAATCGGAGCGGATGCCGGGATAGCGATACAGATCCCAGGTGCCGCCGAGCGACCGCCGGCTTTCGAGGATCGCGACGCTGCGCTGCGGGCACAGCCGCTTCAGGTGACAGGCCGCGCCGATGCCGGACAAGCCGGCGCCGACGATCAGGACATCGACGAATTCATCCACCATGACAAACCTGTTTCGCGTGGGGTCAGGGTGCGCAGTCTCGCACACGGAATGCGCAACAATGGCTCCACAGTCAACCGCAGGAACGCACCATGCACTCAACGCTCGACACCGCCGACGACAAGACGCCAAAGCCCGACGACAAGGGTGATCGGCTCGAGGAGCAGCTGTCGTTCAAGTCACGCTTCGTGCTGGTCTTCGGCGAGATCGACGACAAGATGGCGCAGGTCACCTGCCGGCGCCTGCTGGCCTTGTCCGAAGAGTCGGAGGCACCGGTCACGATGCTGATCTCGTCGCCCGGCGGTCACGTCGAATCGGGCGACGCGATCCACGACATGATCAGCTTCGTGCGCGCGCCGGTAACCACCGTCGGCACCGGCTGGGTCGCGAGCGCCGGCGCGCACATTTTTCTGGCCCCGCCGAAGGACCGGCGCGTCTGCCTGCCCAACACCCGCTTCATGATCCACCAGCCCGCCGGCGGCGCGGGTGGCCAGGCGACCGACATCGCGATTCAGGCGCGCGAGATCATCAAGACGCGCGAGCGCATCGCCCGCGTCGTCGCGAAGCAGACCGGCAAGACCTACGAGGCAGTGCTGGCCGACATGGAACGCGACTACTGGATGAGCGCGCAAGAGGCCGTGGCCTACGGCATCGTCTCGCGCATCATCGAGCGGCAAAAAGACCTGGGCTGAGCTGCTGACGCATTGGCGCCCATGCCCCGCTGCGTCGCGTTCCTGAGGGCCGTCAACGTCGGTGGCCCTGAGGTCGCAGCGGTCGCGGCGCCCCCTGTATTCGATGCGCAGGCGACGGCGCAGGTGGTCGGCTTCCTGCGCAGCGCACCTACCCCGCAGGCGCTGCGCACGATCGCACAGATGTCGACCGACATCGATCGACTTGAGGTACACGGCCGCGAGCTGTTCTGGTTCTCCGACAACAGACAGAGCGAGTCGGTGTTCTCGAATGCGGCGTTCGAGCGCGCGCTGGACTTGAGCAGCACGTTCCGCGGCCTGAGCACGCTGCGCAAGCTTGTGGCCAAGCACGCATCCGGGTTTACCTGACCCGCATCGGCGCAGCGCGTGGGCAGACATGCCTGCTCTGGGTATGCCATCATGTTTCAAATTGCTGCGATCGTCCGCGACTGCGCCAGGCAGAGACGGGCAGCGTGCACCCGAGTTCGACCAAAGGGATCCATGAGCAGTCGCATGTCGGAAAACCTCGCCGCCGAGCGCGAAGCGCGCGTGCCATCGGCCAGCAAGACCGCCGCGCCCGCAGAGGTGCCGGCACTGTCGGTTCAGGAACAGTTCCGCGTGCTCGCGGAAAGCCTACCGCAACTGGTGTGGGCCTTCGGTGCCGACGGCGCATGCGACTACCTCAGTCCGCAATGGACGCTCTACACCGGCAAGTCCGTCGAGACGCTGCTGAACGAGGCTTGGGGCGCGTGCCTGCACCCCGACGAACGCTCGCTGGTGCTCGCTCAATGGGACGCGGCGGTGACCACCGGGTCGGTGTTCGATGCGGAATTTCGCCTCCGGCGCGCCGATGGTGCCTTCCTCTGGTTCAAGAGTCGCGCCGTTCCGCAACGCGACGTGGCCGGCCGCGTGATCCGCTGGTTCGGCACCTGCACCGATGTTCAGGACGCCCGAACGGTGACCGCCGCGCTCCAGGAGGAACGCGACCGGCTGACGCGCATCGCCAAGGTCGCGCCGGCGGTGCTGCACTCGTACCGGCGCGCGCCGGACGGCTCCCGAAGCTTTCCGTTCGGCGCCGAGCGGATCGCCGAACTCTACGGCGTGCCCGTCGACGGGCTGGCGGCCGACGCGGCGCCGGCGATCGCGGTCGTGCACCCTGACGACCGCGGCTGGTTCCAGGACAAGGTCGACGAATCGGCGCGCGCGATGACCCCGTTGCGCGCCGAGTTCCGCATCCGCCACCCGCTGCGCGGCGACGTCTGGCTGGCGGCGCACTCGCAGCCCGTGGCCGAACCCGACGGCGGTGTCGTCTGGCAAGGCACGGTCGCCGACATCACCGTGCGCAAGAACTCCGAACAGGCGCTCGCGCGGAGCGAGGCGCAGTTCGAAGCCGTCTTCGCGAACCTCGCCGAGGGAATCATCGTACTGACGCCGCAGGGTCGGCTGACGCACTCGAACGCGGCGGCGGCCGCGCTGCACGACCTGCCCACACCGCTGAGTCTGACGGCGCTGCACGAATTCATACCGATGTTCGAATTGCGCGATGAACTCGGGCAGCTGATTCCGGTGCATGACTGGCCGCTCTCGCGCATCCTGCGCGGCGAAACCCTGGCGGACCACGAGCTGTGTCTGCGCAACCTCATATGCGGCTGGGACAAGGTCTTCAGCTACGGCGGCTCGCTGGTTCGCGACGTCCGGGGGCAACCGCGCTTTGCCATCGTTCACTTTCGCGACATCAGCGCGCGCAAGCGTGCGGAGACCGAAGTCCACCTCCTGAACACCCAGCTCGAGCAACGCGTGAAGGACCGCACCGCCGCACTCGAGGCGGCCGTCAAGGAGCTCGAAGCCTTCACCTACTCGGTCTCGCACGATCTGCGCGCACCGCTGCGCGCGCTCGACGGCTTTTCGCAAGCGGTACTTCAGGACTTCAGCGCCCAAGTGCCCGAGACCGGGCAACGCTATCTGCGCGTTATCCGCGAGAGCGCACAGAAGATGGCGCAGCTGATCGACGACCTGCTGGCGTTCTCACGCATCGGTCGCCAACAGCCCCGGATGCGCAGCGTCGACAACGCGCAACTGGTGCACAACGCGGTGCAGCAGCTCGCGCCGATGCAGGACGGGCGCCGGATCGAGTGGCGCATTGGCACCCTGCCCGAGTGCCAGGGCGATCCGGCGATGCTGCACCAGGTCTGGATCAACCTGCTGTCTAACGCGCTGAAGTACAGCCGCAAGACCGAGGCGGCCGTCATTGAGGTCGGCGCCCTAGCCGACCCGGACGGTCCGGTCTACTTCGTGCGCGACAACGGCGTCGGCTTCGACATGCGTTACGCGCACAAGCTGTTCGGCGTGTTCGAACGGCTGCACCGCGCCGACGAATTTGAAGGTACTGGCGTCGGTCTGGCGATCGTGCAGCGCATCGTGCAACGCCATGGCGGCACGGTTCGGGCCGAAGCCGCACCCGGCCGCGGCGCCACCTTCTTCTTTCAACTGGGCCACGGGGCGGCAGCATGAACAGCAGTACACCAGTCGAGATCCTGATCGTCGAAGACAACCCGAACGACCTGGAGATGACGATGCGCGGCCTGCACAAGGCCCGCCTAGTCAATCACATCCACGTGGCGCGCGACGGCGAGGAGGCGTTGGACTTCGTCTTCTGCCAGGGCGCGCATGCCGGGCGCACCATTGACGACCAGCCCAAGGTGATCCTGCTCGATCTAAAGCTGCCCAAGGTCGACGGGCTGGAGGTACTGGCGCGGCTGAAGGCCGACCCGCGCACGCGTTCGATCCCGGTCGTGATGCTGACCTCGTCGCAGGAGCAGAGCGATCTGCTCGCAAGCTACAAGAACGGCGTCAACAGCTACATCGTCAAGCCGGTAAATTTCGAGGCCTTCGTGCAGGCCGTCGCCGATCTCGGCATGTACTGGATGCTGCTGAACCAGCCGCCGGCCGCGAACGACTGATCAGCCGCGCTCGCGCGCCCGCTGCTCCTCTTGCAGGCGCAACACGCGGCGCTGCACCTTGCCGGTCGTCGTCATAGGCAGTGCGGCGATGAACTCGATTTCCTTCGGGTACTCGTAGGGCGCGAGCTGGCCGCGTACATGCTCTTGCAGTGCCGCGATCAAGCCCGCATCACCGCTGAAACCCGGTGCCAGCACCACGTAGGCCTTGACGAGCGCGCCGCGCTCGGCGTCGGGCTTGGGCACCACAGCGGCGTTCGCCACGGCCGGGTGCTTCACCAGGCAGTTTTCGATCTCGCTCGGGCCGATGCGATAGCCCGCGGCCTTGAACACGTCGTCGCTGCGGCCGTGGTACCAGAGGTAGCCGTCGGCATCCATCACCGCGATGTCACCGGTGCGGCACCAGCTGTCGTTCATGTCGCCGGTGAACTTGGCGCGCGTCGCGGCTTCGTTGTTCCAGTAGCCGAGGAAGAAGATCGGGTCGGGATGACCGTGCACATCGCGGCGGTGCAGTGCAACGTCGCCCGGCGTGCCGCGCGCGCACTCGCGACCGTTGTCGTCGATCACCGCGACGCGGTGGCCCGGGTACGGCCGGCCCATGCTGCCGGGGCGCGCCGGCCACTTCGCGTGCGAGTTGCCGACGATGTAGTTCATTTCGGTCTGGCCAAACATCTCGTTGACCGGTACGCCGAGTGCATCGCGGCACCACGCGAATACCGCGTCGCCAACCGCCTCGCCCGCGCTCATGATCGCGCGCAGCCGCAGCGCGAACCGCCGGCGCGGTTTGGGCACCGCCTTCATCATCGCCTTCAGCGCGGTCGGGAACAGGAATGTGTGGGTGACGCGGTGGCGCTGCATCAGCGCGAACGCTGTCTCGGCCGAGAAGCGCCCCTGGTACGCGACGATCTCGCGGCCGAAATACAGCGTCGGCAGCAGCGCGTCCATCAGGCCGCCGGTCCAGGCCCAGTCGGCCGGCGACCAGAACACCGCGTCGTCCTGCGAAAACCAGTTCTGACTAGCGACGAAACCGCTCAGGTTGCCGATCAGTGCTCGGTGCGGGATCAGTGCACCCTTCGGCGGGCCGGTCGTGCCGCTGGTGTAGATCAGCACCGCGGCGTCATCGGCAAGCGTCTTCACGGGTACCAATGTGACCCGCTCGCGCGCTAGCGCGTCGGTCCAATCCAGATCGCCCTGCCCTTGCGCCGCGCCGACCGCGATCAACGTCTTCACACCTGCGCAAAGCGGCCGCGCCGCGAGCACGTTGGCGATCGCGCTTTCGTCGACGAGCGCGACTCGGGCCGCGCTGTCGTTCAGGCGGTACTCGAGCGCATCCGGCCCGAACAGCATCGACAGCGGCATTGCGACCGCACCGAGCTGGTAGATCGCAATGTGCGCGACCGCCGTCTCGAAGCGCTGTGGCATCACGATCGCAACGCGGTCACCGCGCTTGATGCCCATGCGTTTGAGCACGTTCGCGAGGCGGTTGGCCTCACGTTGCAGATCGGCATAGCTGTGGGTCGAGACGCGCCCGTCGTCATGCTCGTAGCGGATTGCCACGGCATTGGGCTTGTCGCGAGACCAGCGGCCGCAACAGACCTCGGCGAGGTTGAAGTGCCTGGGCACCTGCCATCGAAAGCCGGCGTGCAGCGCCGCGTACTGATCTGTCACTGCGCTCACGGAAAGCACAGGGCCGAGTGCCGAGCCGCGCCAGGCCGGCCCGCATCCCCTCGGGGCATCGGCGAACGTACTCGTTCGAAGAGGGGCCGCGTCACTCGGGTTGCGCGCCCAGCTTGGCGAGGCTGTCACCGGTGACGCGGCAGATCTGCCACTCGGTCATCACGCTTGCGCCCATCCCCTTGTAGAAGCGAATCGCGTCCTCGTTCCAGTCGAGCACGGTCCATTCGAAGCGGCCGTAGTCCCGCTCGACCGCGAGCCGCGCGAGCCGCGTCAGCAACGCCTTGCCGATGCCGCGACCGCGCTGCTCGGGCTTGACGTACAGGTCCTCCAGGTACAGCCCGGGCTGCGCGAGAAAGGTCGAGAAGTTAGTGAAGAACAGCGCGAACGCGACCACCTCGCCACCGCCCTTGCCATCGCCCAGCTCGGCCACCAGCGCCTCGGCCGCGGGGCGTTCGCCAAACAGCTGCGGGCGCAGCTTCTCGGGCGTGACCTGTAGCAGGTGCGTCAGATTTTCGAACTCGGCCAGCTCGCGAATCAGCCCGACGATGGCGCCGACATCGCGCAACTCGGCCGGGCGCAGGGTGAAGGTGGGGAAGGAACTCATGGCGGGATTCTCGCATCGGCCCGGTGTCGCACCGCCGACAGCGCGTTTCGGGCGCGCCGCGTACAGTTCTGCGATGACCACCGACTCCTACATTGTCAAGCGTACTGGCCGCAGCCGCTTCGTGACACTGCGCGGCCTGCGCCACCACGTGCTCGAATGGGGCGATGCGGCGCTGGCCACGCCGGATCGACCCACGTTGCTGATGCAGCACGGCTGGATGGACGTGGCCGCGTCGTTCCAGTTCGTCGTAGACGCGCTGCCGACCGACCGCCATGTGCTCGCCTTCGACTGGCGCGGCTTCGGCCTGAGCGACCCAACACCGGCCGACACCTACTGGCTGCCCGACTATGTGGGCGACCTCGATGCCGCGCTCGACGCGCTGCTGTTCGCGCCGGGAGCGGCGCACTCGCCGATCGACCTGCTGGGCCACAGCATGGGCGCCAATGTCGTGATGCTTTATGCCGGGCTGCGGCCCGAGCGGATCCGCCGGCTCGTTAACCTCGAAGGCTTCGGCATGCCGGCAACCAAGCCGTCGCAATCGCCCAAGCGTTACCTGCAGTGGCTGGACGAGCTAAAGCGACCTGCCGAGCTGCGCGACTACGACAGCCTGGCCGCAGTCGCCGATCGCCTGCGCAAGAACAATCCGCTGCTGCCCGAGGCGCGCGCCGCATGGCTCGCGCAGCACTGGTCGCGCCAGAGGACGAAGGACGATGGCGGCGCCGGGCGCTTCGAGATCCTCGGCGACGCGGTCCACAAGCGCGGCACGCCGATGCTCTATCAGCGCGACGAGGTACTTGAATGCTGGAAACACATCACCGCCCCGGTGATGTGGGTCGAAGGCGACCAGACCGACGTGGCGCGCTGGTGGGGCACGCGCTACACCAAGACCGAGTTTCACGAACGGCTGGACGTCGTGACGAGCCGGGTCGAGCGCCATGTGCTCGCCCCCGCCGGCCACATGCTGCACCACGACCAGCCCGAGGCGCTGGCGCGATTGCTCGAAACCTTCCTCGCGCCCTAGCTAGCGCGCAAGTCTGCGTCGGTCGGCGCGTAAAATCGCGCCCTCCTGAAGAATCGAGAATTACCATCATGATGGACGTCGAACACATCAATGCCATCGGCAACGCCCTTGCCGACCTGACCAAGCGCACGGCAGACCTCCGGGGGTATCTTTGACTACGATCGCAAAGCACTAAGACTTAACGAGGTCAACGCCGCGCTTGAGAACCCCAAGGTATGGGACGAGCCCAAGCGCGCCCAAGAGCTGGGGCGCGAAAAGCGCATGCTCGAGAACGTGGTCGGGACGATCGACCACCTGACCAGCAACCTTGCCGATAACACCGAGCTCTACGACATGTCCAAGGCCGATGGCGACTTCGACGGCCTGAAGGCGATCGAGCTGGACGCGGACAAGCTCGAGGCGATCGTGGCGCAACTCGAGTTCCGCCGCATGTTCAACAACCCGGCCGATCCGCTCAACTGCTTTGTCGACGTTCAGGCTGGCGCCGGCGGCACCGAAGCCTGCGACTGGGCCAGCATGCTGCTGCGCCAGTACCTGAAGTACTGCGAGCGCAAGGGCTTCAAAACGACGATGGAAGACGAGACCGCGGGCGACATCGCCGGTATCAAGAGCGCGACCTTCAAGGTCGAGGGCGAGTACGCGTTTGGGTTGCTGCGCACCGAGACCGGCGTGCACCG